>VBGQ01000216.1 GCA_005882055.1 Chloroflexota bacterium | reverse complement strand
ATCGGAAGCATCGGTCTTCCGCCCATTGCCATCGCCGTGCCCCTGGCCCTGTTGCTCGGCCTGCTGCTCCTGCAGCTTGCCGGCGGCGCCGTCTGGTTGCCGTTCATGAAGCGTTGGCTCGGACGACTGAGCGTCAAGATGCCGGTCTGGCGCCGCTAGTCGCCGGCCGCCGGATGGGGAGGGTTGTCGCACCGGCTCCCGCTCGATACTCTTGTCCGCCGTGGCGGAGTAGCTCAGTGGTAGAGCAGGGGACTCATAAGCCCTTGGTCGGTGGTTCGAATCCGCCCTCCGCTACCAGCTCCTCCGAGCCGCCCGGACGCATGTCCGCCCTTGCCGACCGCATGGCCGATGCCTGCGCCCGACTTGGCGTGGAAGACGGGATTCCGATTGTGCTCGCGGTCTCGGGAGGGCCCGATTCGACCGCCTTGATGCATCTGGCCGCGCGGCTCGCCCCAAGAGGCGCGTGGGAGCTGCACGTCGCGCATCTCGACCACGGGCTGCGCGAAGCGTCGGTGGACGACGCGCGCTTCGTGGCGGGCGCGGCGGCAACCTTGGGCCTTGAGCCACACCAGCGTAGGACCGATGTGGCGGCGCTGGCCGCCGAGCACGGTAGGGGAATCGAGGAGGCTGGGCGCATCGCGCGGTACGCCTTCTTCGACGAGCTGGCCGATGACCTTGGGCCGCGCGCTGTCGTGATGACCGCGCACACCGCGGACGACCAGGCGGAGACCTCGCTCCTGCACCTCGCGCGCGGGGCGGGCCTCGCCGGCCTTGGCGGGATCGCGGAACGCCGCGGCCGAGTGGTCCGGCCCCTGCTGACCCTCCGCCGTGCCGAACTGCGAGCCGCCCTCGATGCCGAGGGCATCACGTATCTGGCGGATCCCTCCAACGATGACCTGCGCCACGCGCGCAACCGCGCCCGCCGCGACCTGCTCCCAGCACTCGAGCGCCTGCATCCGGGTGCCGCGGCATCGCTCGCTCGAAGCGCAGCCCTGGTCGCGGATGATGACCACGCCCTCGACGCGATCGCCGCCGCGACCCTTGCCGCGCGCCGCTCCGCAGATGGCTGGATCGATTGGCGGCCCGCACCCGCGCCGGCGATCGGCCGGCGGGTCCTGCGGCTCGCCGCAGGAAGCCCAGCTCCATCCGCCGAGCGCATCGGTGCCCTCCTTGACGCGGCGACCGGTGGCCGGGGAGGCCGGACCATCGAGCTCTATAGAGAAGCAGGAAGCGCTGGCGGAGTCATGCGTGCGAATGGCCCGATCGGCTGTTTGTTGACCCGCGGAGCCCACACCTATACTGGCGCAGCCTGCGGACGCCGCAGGCAGGCGGCGGGCCACGACATCGGTCCCTCGCCGATCCGCACGGAGGCTAGAAAAGACCAACCTTGAGCAGCCGACTCGTTCGCAACAGTGTCGTGCTCGTTGTCCTTGCCGTCTTTGGGCTCGCGCTGCTCTGGACGTACATCGTCGACAACAACCCGACCCCGGCGTACACCTACAGCCAGATGCTGGCCGACGCAAAGGCCGGCAGAGTCAAGTCAGTGACCCAGGACGGGACGAAGCTCACCGTCCAGGTGACCAATTCCGACACCCCCAAGAGCGTGGTGGTGCCCGACATCGGCAACATCGACGTCCAGCAGGACGTGTGCACCGCCGCCGGCACGCCGAACAAGGGCGACTGCGTCGCGAACATCGGCTTCGCCGCCGTCGAAGCCAGCGCGGCCGGCAGCATCATCACCACGCTGCTGCTCTCGATCTTCCCGGTGCTCCTGATCGGTGCCTTCATCTTCTTCATGATGCGGCAGGCCCAGGGCACCAATAACCAGGCCATGAGCTTCGGCAAGAGCCGGGCGCGCATGTTCCTGGGCAACAAGACGGTTGTGACCTTCAACGACGTCGCGGGTGTCGACGAGGCCAAGCAGGAGCTGACCGAGGTGGTCGAGTTCCTGAAGTACCCGGAGAAGTTCAACTCACTCGGCGCGCGCATTCCGCGTGGCGTGCTGCTAGTCGGACCTCCCGGCACCGGCAAGACCCTGCTCGCACGGGCGGTTGCCGGCGAGGCGGGCGTGCCGTTCTTCTCGATCTCTGGATCCGAGTTCGTCGAGATGTTCGTGGGCGTCGGCGCGTCGCGCGTGCGCGACCTCTTCGAGCAGGCCAAGCGCAACAGCCCGTGCATCGTCTTCGTGGACGAGATCGACGCGGTGGGACGCCAGCGCGGCGCCGGACTGGGCGGCTCGCACGACGAGCGCGAGCAGACCCTCAACCAGATCCTGGTCGAGATGGACGGATTTGACACCAACACGAACGTGATCGTGGTCGCCGCCACCAACCGCCCCGATGTGCTCGATCCCGCGCTCCTGCGGCCCGGTCGATTCGACCGCCAGGTCGTGCTGGACCGTCCGGACATCAGGGGACGCCGCGAGATCCTCAACGTCCACATCAAGGGCAAGCCCCTCGACAAGACGGTCGACCTCGACGAGCTCGCCCGGCGCTCACCCGGCTTTTCGGGAGCCGATATCGCCAACCTCGTCAACGAGGCCGCGATCCTCGCCGCCCGTCGCAACAAGAAGTCGGTGGGAATGTCCGAGTTCAGCGAGGCGCTCGATCGCGTCATCGCCGGACCGGAGCGGCGCAGCCGCATCATCAGCGAGGAAGAGAAGGAGGTCATCGCCTATCACGAGGGCGGACACGCCGTCGTACAGCGGGTCCTCCCCAAATGCGATGCCGTCTCCAAGGTGACGATCGTTTCGCGCGGCATGGCGCTCGGCTACACCATGAGCCTGCCGGCCGAGGACCGATACCTCCACTCCAAGAGCGAATTCGAGGACAAGCTCGCCGGGATGCTGGGGGGCCACGTCGCCGAGCAGATGGTGTTCGGTGACACGACCACCGGTGCCTCCAACGACATCGAGAAGGCCACCAACCTTGCCCGCGCGATGGTTACGCAGTACGGCATGAGCGACAAGCTCGGCCCGCTGACCTTCGGTAAGAAGGAGGAGATGATCTTCCTGGGCCGCGAGATCAGCGAGCAGCGCAACTACTCCGATGAGGTGGCGGCGAAGATCGACGAAGAGGTTCGGGAAATCATCGACCGCGCGTACGACCGGGCCAAGGAGGCTCTCACCCAGCAGCGCGCCGTGCTGGATCGGCTTGCGGGGCTGCTCGTCGAGAAGGAGACGATCGAGGGCGAGGAGTTCGAGTCGCTCTTCACCGGCATCCTCCCCCCGCGCAGCAAGAGCCCGACGCCGCGACGCACGAGCGAGGCTCAGCCAGAGGGTGGCGAGACTCCGGTCGAGGAGGGCGAGGCGCCTGGTGGCGAAGGGCCGCGGCGTCGGCGAGGTCCGGCACCCCAACCGGCCTAATCCGGGCAACCAACGCACCGCTATCTCGTGCGGGCCTGCGGGCCCGCACGACTCTTTCCGACGCGTGTTGCACCGCATGTGCATGACGTCGGTTGAAGGGCGCCGAGCCCCATGAAATCAGCCCTCGGCCGACGTCCGGTTACGCCTTTCGAACCTCGTGTCGGATGAAGCGCTGGGCTGCGCCTACATCGGTCCTTTAGCCGACGTTACGCTCACCACGCGGAGCATCCGAATCGCGCGAGCGCATGCAGCACTCCGCGCCGATGCCCCTCGCTAGTCCTTTCGGGTGATGTTGCCGGCTAGGAGGCGGATCGTATACTCGCCTGCGTTGCGCGCAGGCACCCCTGCACGCACGCAGCCGGAGTGAACCCGAGAGAACTGGTGGGAGCCTGCCATCCCGATGATCGAAGAGCCGCTCGCCGACATGACTG
>VBGQ01000014.1 GCA_005882055.1 Chloroflexota bacterium | reverse complement strand
CGTAGTAGCTGGCGCCGGCGGCCACCGCGCCGCGGAAGACCGCCTCGTTCCCCTGCACCAGCTTGCGCATCGGCTCAGTCGGACGTTGCTGCGCCTTCGGAGGTCCGGCGTTCGGCGGCCTGGGCCGCGTGCGCCTGGACGGCGGCCGGGATCATCTCGATCGCCAGATCCGGGCAGTAGCGCTCGCAGAGCCCGCACAGGATGCAGTTCTGCTCCTCGATGACCGCGTCGTTGCGCATCACCAGGGTGTCCTTGGGGCAGATCTCGATGCAGATGTCGCAGCGCTTGCAGAAGACCGGGTTCCAGCTGATGTTCGCGTAATCGACCCAGCGGATCCCGTCTGAATGGTCAGTCGAGGTACCCGTACCGAAGCCGAGGGCGCTGTCGACGCGGTCGTTTGTCATAGGGAGGGGGATGATACGCCGCCCTCGCGGATCAGTCCGCCGCTGCTCGGTCCACGCCTTCCGCCCGCTTCGTGCGCTCCGGCTCCCCTGCGGCCGCCTCAACGTCGCGCGGGCGGCCGCTGACCATGGCCACCACGGCGCCGATGATCAGCACAGCAGCAACGATCGTTCGCAGCGTGATCGGCTCGTGCAGGAAGAAGGCACCCAGGCCAACCGCCACGACGGGGTTCACGTAGGCGTAGGTCGCCACCGTCGAAACCGGGGCGTTCCGCAGCAGCCAGGTGTAGGCGCTGAAAGCGACCAGCGAGCCAAAGACGATCAGCCAGGCGACCCCGAGCAACGAGACCAGGGAGAACTGGGACGGATGGGTGCGGCTCAGCTCGCCAGTCAGCGTGCCCGCCAACACGAGGATCGCGCCGCCGGCCAGCATCTCCATGCCCGTGCCCAGCAGGCCGGAGCGCGGCATCGGAGCAGTGCGCGAGTAGAGAGACCCCGTCGCCCAGGAGATGGCGGCGACCACGCACAGGCCCACGCCGATGGGATTGATGGCGGCCAGCCCATTGATGGGTGCGATGAGCACCAGGACGCCAACGAAGCCCGCGACGACCCCTCCGATGACCAGCAGCGACGGGCGTCTCCGCGTGGCGACTGCTTCGAACAGGTTCATCCAGATCGGCACGGCGGCGATCAACACCGCGGCGATGCCCGAATCGATGTACTGCTCCGACTGCACCACCAGCCCGTTCCCGCCGAACAGCAGCAGGCCGCCGATGATCGCGGCAGACCGCCAATGCTCCTTGCGAATGGGCTCCAGCTGAGCCGATGGCTTGCTGCTGAGTTTTCCGCGTATCCAGAGGAAGCCGACCATCAGCGCGCCCGCGATCAGGAAGCGCGTTGCCGCGGAGAGGAAGGGCGGAAGCGTCTCGACAGCGAGCCGAATGGCGAGGTAGGTGGATCCCCACAGGATGTAGACGATGAGCAGGTTGCCGGCAACGGCGATCGTTGATGGGGCCTCCGCCCGAGACGAGTGCATCGCGGTATTCTGCCGGCCCGCTCCCTGTGACGCCCGGGACGAGGCGGTTCCGGCACGAGACGCCTGTCGAACCCGCCGCCAGGCGTTCGTCGTACTCGTGGAGAGCGGCATGATGGTGGAACGCCGCGCAGACCCACATTGTGAGAAGGAGCTCGCCGGCAATGAAATACATGGTCTTGATCGCCGGACCGGAGGATGCGCCATCGTCGGGAACGCCGACGCCTGAGCGCATGGCCGCGTACCAGCGGATCCTGGGCTGGTGGGATGAGCAGTCGAAGAGCGGCAAGGTCCTCGAGGGCTATGAGCTGCAGCCGTCGCTCACCGCGACGACCGTCCGGCGCGACGAGGCCGGGAACGTGACCGTCACGGATGGCCCATTCGTCGAGGCCAAGGAGATGGTGGGCGGCTACGCGATCATCGACGTCGCCGACCTGGACGAGGCCATCTCGCTCGTGTCGGGATGGCCTTCATCCGCGACGCTCGAGATCCGGCCTGTGGTGACCCGGGACTGAGGGAGCGCCTGGCAGCTGTGCCGTCCGAGCCACGGGCGCTCATCGATGCACGCCTGGCGGAAACCGTCCGCGAGGAGCGTGGACGGCTGGTGGCTTCCCTGGTTCGCATCCTCAGGGACTGGGAACTCGCGGAAGAGCTCGTCCAGGAGGCCCTCGTGGTTGCCCTCGAGACGTGGCCGCGCGACGGCATGCCGCGCAATCCGGGTGCCTGGCTCCTCACGACCGCGCGCCACCGGGCGATTGACCGGCTGCGCCGCGACGCGCGGTACCGCGAGCGACTGGGGATCATCGGTGAGGAGCTGCGCGACGTGACCTCGAGCTGGTCGGAGACCGGTGGGGTGCTGGCGCAGGACGACCGGCTCCGCCTCATCTTCACCTGCTGCCACCCCGCCCTGTCGCGGGAGGCGCAGGTGGCGCTCACCCTGCGCACCGTTGCGGGACTCGAGACGCCTGCGGTTGCGAAGGCGTTCCTGGTGCCGGAGGCGACCGTGGCGCAGCGCATCGTCCGCGCCAAGCGGAAGATCCGCGACGCAGGGATCCCCTACCGCGTCCCCGAGGCGGCGGAGCTTCCCGGTCGTCTCGAGCAGGTGCTGGCCGTGCTGTACCTGGTCTTCAACGAGGGCTACCTGGCATCCGCTGGGGACGCCGCAGAACGACGCGACCTCGCCCGGGATGGCGCGTGGCTGGCGTCACTGCTGGTTCGCCTGATGCCGGATGAGCCGGAGGCGATCGGCCTCCTGGCCATGATGCGGCTGCATCTTGCCCGTGCGGACGCGCGATTCGCCGCGGATGGTTCGCTCGTCCTGCTTCCCGAGCAGGATCGGAGCACCTGGGACCATGACGCGATCGCGAATGCGCACGAGCTGCTGGAGCGAGCACTGCGCATGGGGCGCATCGGTCCCTACCAGCTGCAGGCCGCCATCGTGGCCTGCCACGCCACCTCGGCGAGCTATGCCGGGACCGATTGGGGGGAGGTGGTGGCACTCTACGACCGCCTCCTTGAGCTCACACCCACTCCGGTCGTGGCGCTCAACCGGGCGCTGGCGATCGCCGAGCTGCGCGGACCTGATGAAGCGTTGGCGGCGCTGGAACCGCTGGCCGCCAGGCTCGCCGACTACCACCTCTATCACGCCGCACGCGGCCTGCTGTTGCGGCGACTGGGACGTATTGAGGAGGCGCGCGAGACGGAGCGCCGAGCGCTCGCGCTCACCGCGAACCCCGCTGAGCGGCGGCTCCTTGAGGAGCGGTTGGCCGCGTCCTAATCCGGCAGCAGGTGCCGCTCAGCCGGTCCCACGTAACGGACGTCGGGGCGGATCAGGACGTTGGCGGTGGCTTGCTCGAGCGCGTGCGCGGTCCAGCCTGCATGGCGAGCCAGCGCGAAGGTGGCCGGGAAGAGGTTGGGCGGCAGCCCTACGCCCTGCAGCACGGCCGCCGCGTAGTACTCGACGTTGGTCTTGATCGGGTAGTCGGGCTTGTGCTCAGCCAGGAGCTTGAGCGCGATCTCCTCGATCGCGATCGCCTGTTGGAGCCAACTCGCGACCGAGGCGAGGCCCTCCGCCTCCTTGCGCAGCGCGGCGGCCCGGGGATCGTAGGCACGATAGACCCGGTGTCCGAAGCCCATCAGCCGTTCGCCCCGCGCCAGGGCGGCGCGGATCCAGGCCTCGGCCTCGGTGGGAGAGCCCATCTCGTGCAGCTGATTGACGACCTCGGACGGCGCTCCGCCGTGCCACGGTCCCTTCAGGGCCCCAATCGCGCCCACCACGGCGCTCGCCAGGTCGGAATGTGTCGAGGTGATGACCCGCGCGGTGAAGGTCGAGGCGTTGAACCCGTGCTCGGCCCCGACGATGAAATACGCTTCGAGCGCACGAGCCTCCGCCGCATCGGGCGGCGAGCCATTGAGCTGGAAGAGGAATCCGGCCGGCAGGGACAGGCTCGGATCCGGTTCCACCGGTTCGAGGCCGTCGCGGAGACGCGCGAAGGCCGCGAGCACCGAGGGTGCGACCGCGGTGACTGAGCGGGCCTGTTCCGCGGTTGGCGGCCAGGTGAGCCCCGCCTCCGCTCCCCATGTTGACAGCCCGGTCCTCAGCGCATCCATCGCGTTCGAGTCGGGAGGCAGCTCGCGAAGCGTCCCCACCACCGCCGCCGAGAGCGGGACGCAGCCGAGGTGGGCGCCATCGGTCTTTGTCGGCCATTCGCCTGTCCAGAGCAGCTCGGCGACCTGTGCGTAGGTGCCGTGCTCGACCAGCTCGCCAACGGGGTAGCCGCGGTACTGGAGGCGTCCCTGTGCTCCGTCGATCATCGCCAGGGACGTCTCGCCAGCAACGACGCCCTTCAGCCCGGGCGAGTAACCGGGTCCGCTGACGGTCATGAGCCAGCCGAGTCTAGACCGATGTGCCCCGCCCCGAGGCGTAACAGAGCGGGCACGTGGCCCGTCGGAGGGTCAGCCGCCATGGAGCGGTTCGCACCGAAACGGAGAGCCGCAACGTGACCCGCGCATTCATGCTCCTCACCGCCGCATTCATCACTGCCACCCTGGTGGGCTGCAGCGCCGTCCTGGCCGATCCGCCCGCCTCCAGCGGGCCTGGCTTACCGACCTCGTCGCCGACGGCGTCCGCCGATGTCACCGAGAGCTTGGCGCCCTTCATCTGCGCGATGCCGATCAGTGGCGCGGCAACAACCCCTCGTGCCCAGATCAGCGATATCCGGGTCGGTGAACATGCCGGATTCGACCGGATCGTGTTCGAGTTCGCGGCCGGGACGCCGCAGTACACGATCGAGCGGGCGCAGCCGCCGCTCGAGCGAGACCCGAGTGGCCTCCCCGCCACGGTCGGCGGCGGCAGCTTCCTGCGCATCGTGCTGCATGGAGGCACGGTCCAGCTGCCGAACGGCGGCACCTCCTACGCTGGCCCGACCAGCTACAGCCCTGGCTTCACGAGGCTGAAGGACCTGCAGTCCGCGGGCGATTTCGAGGCGGTCGGCAGCTGGTACGTGGGAATGAGCGGCGATGCCTGCGTGCGCGCCTTCACGCTGACCGCGCCGAGTCGCCTCGTGATCGACCTTCAGCACTGAGCGCCGTCGCAGGCGTTCCCTGCGCCGGACCCGCTAGCATCGGTCTGGTCAAACGACCACACGGAGATCGCATGCCAGACCAGCCAGCACCGCCGAGCGGATCCCTCGATACCTCGAAGCAGTACCGCGCCCGATTCAAGACGCAGCGAGGCGAGTTCCTCGTGGACCTCTTCTCGGCCAAGGCCCCGATGACCGTCGAGAACTTCATCAACCTGGCGCGAGCCGGGTTCTATGACGGGACCACCTTCCATCGCGTCATCCCGGGCTTTATGGCACAAGGCGGGGACCCAACCGGCACCGGCCGCGGAGGGCCTGGATACCAGTTCGCCGACGAGTTCGATTCCTCCCTGCGCCACGGCGGCCCGGGCGTGTTGTCGATGGCCAACGCGGGTCCAAACACCAACGGAAGCCAGTTCTTCATCACCTTCGATGCCACCCCGCACCTGGACGGGCGACACACCGTGTTCGGGCAGGTGACCGAGGGGATGGACGTCGTGCGCTCCGTCCGCGAACGCGATCCCGCGCGCGACACGCAGCCCGGGGACACGATCGAATCCATCGAGATCGAGGAGTCTTGACCGCGACCTCACGACCTCGAGCCCGAAAAACTCCTCCATCGGCTCGAATCCGGCTTGACGACCTGATCACCCTTCCCCGTCCCGGGATGGACCACCCGACGCGGGTGCAGTTCACGCGCGACGGCCGGGCGGTCACGTACCTGGCCCTCGAGCCGGGCAGCACTGCGCGCTCGCTGTGGCGGCGCGACCTCGAGAGCGGTGAAACGAGGCTGCTCGCCTCCGGCGTGTCGGCGGTCCCGCACGCGATGAGTCGCGAAGAGGCGCTCGCGCGCCAACGCCGTCACGAACTGGTCGCGGGCATCACCGAGTACCGGCGGGCCGAGCGTGCGGACCTGGTCGTGGTGCTTCAAGCCGGCCGTTGCCTCGCCTCCAAGGACGGGTCGCCCGCCCTCGAAGTCCCCGGGATCCGCGGTGCCCAGGCCGTCCACCCGGATCCTGGTGGCGGCCGAGTCGCCTGGGCAGACGACGGGGACCTGTGGGTCACCGACCTGGCCGACGCCGCGCAGCACCGACTCACCCACGACGGCGAATCCGGGGTCTTCAACGGCCTCGAGGATTTCCTCGCCGCGGAGGAGCTGGACCGCTTCGAGGGGGCGTGGTGGAGCACGACCGGCGCAGAAATTGCCTACGCGCACGTCGACGAGCGGCAGGTCCCCCTCTTCGCGATCTCACCCGAAGGCCATGGTGCAAAACGGGACGTGGAGGCGCACCACTACCCATTCCCCGGGGGTCCCAACCCGCTCACCACGCTGCGCATCGCATCGGTGGGGGCCGAAGCGAATGCGCGGGACGTCAGCCTTGACTTCGGCGACGGCTATCTGGCCAGGGTGGTTCCACATCCGCTCGGCGGCTGGCTGGTGGCATCGTTGCCGCGGGACCAGCGCAGCCTGCACTGGTATCGGGTCGAGTCATCGGGAACTGCCACCGAGCTGTGGGTCGAGCGCCCGCGGCCATGGGTCAACCTTGACGATGCGACACGGATCCTGTCCGACGGTCGCGTGCTGCGCGCCAGTGAGACGAGCGGATGGCGGCATCTGGAGCTGCGCGACCCGGACGGCTCGGGTCCCAGAGCCCTGACTAGCGGCGAGTGGGGGGTCACCGACCTGGTTCACGTCGATGAGGCACGCGGAGAGGCGCTCTTCATCGGCACCGCCGACAGCGTGCTCGAGCGTCACCTGTATGTCGTGCCACTCGACGCCCGGCAACCGGTCGCCCACCCGCGGCGCCTCACCGCGGAGCCCGGCTGGCATGCAGTCACCGTGAGCGACGACGGCGCGCGCTGGATCGATACGTGGTCCACGAGAACCGAGTCCCCGCGGGTCGTCATGCGGACCCGCGGTGGAGGGGCGGATATCTCGTTGCACGAGCCGTCGGCCGATCCCCAGCGCGCCGGGATGGCCGTCCCCGAGCTCCTCACCGCTCCGGCCGCCGATGGGGTCACGCCCCTCCACGTCGCGCTGTTTAGAGCCAAATCCGGCGCAGATGGGTCTCTGGCGCCGACCGTGGTGTGGATGTATGGCGGTCCGCACTCGCAGTACGTCTGCGAGGCCTGGGATCTGACCGTCGAGCCCTATCGCCAGGCGCTCGTCCGTGCAGGCTTCACGGTGATCGTCGCCGACAATCGCGGGACCCACAATCGTGGGCTTGCCTTCGAGGCGCCCATTGCCGGCGCCCTCGGCAGCGTCGAGGTGGAGGACCAGGCTTCGGTGCTCCAGGCTCTCGCCGACCGAGGCGACGCGAGCCTGAAGTGGGTCGCCATCACTGGTGGAAGCTATGGCGGCTTCATGACGGTGATGGCCTTGGCTCGGCGCCCCGACCTGTTCCACGCCGGGGTGGCCTGGGCGCCAGTCGCCGATTGGATCGGCTACGACACCGCGTACACCGAACGGTACCTTGGGCGGCCGGCGACCAACCCCGATGCGTACCAGCGCGCGTCTCTCCGTTCATACGCTGCCGACGTGCGAGGCCAGCTGCTCGTCGTGCATGGCACGCTCGACGAGAACGTGCACCCCCGGCACACCGTGTGGCTCGAGGAAGCGCTACGTATCGCAGGACGCGATGCCACCGTCGTCATGATTCCCAACGAACGACACCTGCATCGTCCAGCGGCACGGCGACGCTGGTTGACGCTGGCGGTCGACTACCTGCGTCGCGCATCAGAGCAGCCGGCCGTCAGGTCGACCGGTCCGCGAGGTCAGGCAGCCTCGTAAAGCAGCGCGTAGGTCGTGACAGGGTCGGGGGCAAAATCGGTCCGAATCCCACATGCAGAGCAGACGAGCTCGTCGGCGGTGTCGTCGACCTCGAAGGCGGCTTTGTCCTGGCACCAGGGGCAGTCGAGCTGAATCATCATGGCCCGATCTTGTGGCCATCCTGCGACACCTAGCCTGTCGCGAAAGTTCCGCGTCCGTCGCCGAAGGAACTACTTGCGGATTTGCGCAAGCCGTGAGATCATCGAAGCCGAAATGGATGCTCTCTCCCCCACCGAGGCCCTGCGCAGCCGCGCAGCGGCGATCGCCAAGGCCCTTGCGGACCCCAAGCGACTCTGCGTCATCTCGCGGTGCTGCGCGGAGCTGGAATCGTCGCCAGCCGGCGTGATGGCAGCACCGTCTTCTATCGGCTTACGGAGCGTTCCGTCCTGGACGCCTACCGCCTCCTCCAGCAGATCGCCCGCTGACGCGCGGGCGCAGCAAGAACCGAAAGGATCAAGACAGACCGATGTCATCCAATGTTCGCGAAGTGACCGATGCCACCTGGGAGGAGGTCGTCCTCAAGAGCGACAAGCCGGTGGTCGTGGATTTCTGGGCAACCTGGTGCGGACCGTGTCGCATGGTCGCCCCGGAGATTGACAAGCTCGCCGCGAAGTACTCCGGCAAGGTCGAGGTAGTCAAGCTCGATGTCGACGCTAACCCCCACACGGCGATGCACTACGGGATCATGAGCATCCCCACCGTCGCGATGTTCACGCCCGGCCAGCCGCCCCGTGCCGCGGTCGGCTTCCGCCCGCTCGAGCAGCTGGAGGTTGCCTTCGGGCTGGAAAGCCTGCCCGCCGCCTCAGCCTGATCGGCTGACACAGGGATCCCGCGAGGGGATTCGCACCTGGGGCACTCGTCTTGCCTGGACGAGTGCCTCTTTCCTATCCGGCATACTCCCGCCGTGCTCCGCCTGCTGCCACGGATCCTCGTCGCAATGACCGTCGCGACCCTGATCGGCGGTATCTCCGGCGTCGCCCCGCGCACGGCGCGCGCAGCCTCCGACGGCCTGCAGATCCTGGCCCACGCGAGCTACGTCGTGCTGCCGGCGCAGAAGCGCATCCACGTCGAGGTGCAGGCGTGGGCCACCAACGTGACGCCGGATCCCCCGAATGAGCGGATCTACTACACGGCCGCACGCTTCGGGGTCCAGCCAGGCATTCGGAACCTGATCGCGTGGTCGGGCAGTGTCACCCTCGCCGCTCGGATCATTTCGAGCTCGACCGAGTCTTCCGGCATCGAGATTCCGTTCGCACAGGGCGTCTTCCACGGCGTCACGTACCCCTTCACCTATGCCTTCGACATCGTCGACTCGGGAACCGCGCCGCGCCGCGACATTCGCGTCGCAACGAGCCTGGCGGCATTCCCTGTCTGGGCGTGGGGCAGCGCTGGAACGGCGAGCACCGTGTCGGTCACGATTCCAGCCGGATACACGGTCCGGGTTGGGCCGGGGGATCTGGCGACCAGCCATGCGGCGAATGGCACAACCGTCCTGACCGCACGCGACATGACCGATCCCGGGACGTTCTTCGCGTACGTCACCGCGGAGCGTCCGGGCGCATTTCGCCAGACGTCCACCACGGTCCGCCTCCCAGACGGCCCGGTCACGATCATGATCCGGACGTGGGATGACGATCCCGCCTGGGGAACGCGCATCACGGGCATCGTGTCCAAGGGCCTGCCCGTGCTTCGTCAGCTCATTGGGCTCGATTACCTGGTCCACGGGCAGCTGCGCGTCGAAGAGGCCGCAGGTTCGCAGCTGGGCGACTATGCCGGCATCTACAACCCGGAGACCGAGACGATCGATGTCCGGTACGACGCCGACGGATACACGACCCTCCACGAGACCGCCCACACCTGGTTCAACGAAAACCTGTTCACCGGCAGGTGGATCGGCGAGGCGTGGGCGGAGTACTACGGCGTCGAGGCCGGCAAGCGCATTCGGACGGACGGGGACCCGTTCGCGCTGACGTCGCCGCTTCTCGCCGCGAAGATCCCGCTCAACGCGTGGAAGGCCGCGGGCACCGAGCCGAAGCTGACGGAGGATTTCGCCTACGCAGCCAGCTACCGACTGGCGCAGCTGATCGCGGCTCGAGCGGGACCCGCGGGACTACAGGCGGTCTGGCGGGCCGCCGAAGACGGAGAAGCCTCCTACCAGCCCAGTCACCCGGGCTCCGCGCCCGAAAAGGGAATGGCGAAGACGGCCGAGGGCTGGCAGCAGCTGCTCGACCTGCTCGAGGAGCGTACGAAGCACGACTACACGGATCTGTGGCGCCGCTGGGTGGTGACCAAGGATGAAACGCGCATCCTGAACGACCGCGCCGCCGGGCGCGCCGACTATGCGCGGGCAGTTACCGAGGCGGGCGCCTGGGAGCTGCCGTCGGATGTCCGCTACGACCTCGGGACCTGGCAGTTTGGAGCCTTGCAGGACGAGCTCTCGGGCGCGAGGTCTGTGCTGGCCTTCCGCGACCCGATCGCGACAGTGGCAGCGCGTCTCGACCTGCATGTCCCCACCACCGTGCGGACGGACTTCGAGGCGGGCAACGTCACCCTTGGCAAGCAGGACGCCACGGCTGAGCTGAGCGCCCTGACTGCCCTCAGCTCCGCAACCGCCGCCCTCGGCCGGTCACCATCCGCACTCGAGTCCGTTGGCCTCCTCTTCGCCGATCCGGCACCTCACCTTGCCGCGGCACGAGCCGCCTTCGAGCACGGCGATGCCGACCGTGCGTCCACCAATGCGACGTCGGCCGCGCAGGCGCGCGCCTCTGCGGCGGATCTCGGGCGCCTCCGCGTGGGCGTCGTGGGCGGCGGCGTCTTGCTGATCGATGGATTGGCGATGGCAGGGCTGACGCTGCGTCGTCGCCGGCGCAGGAGCCTAGCAGTGACCGATGGCCTGAACGCGCCGTTCGGACACGCGTGAGGGAGTCGCCGCTACGCTGTCACGCGTGGTGACCAACGTTCGTATCGGGCGGTCGCTGACCGCGGTCCTGGCCGGCACATTCACCCTCCGCCTCTCCACCGGCCTGACGGGAACCATGCTCGCGACCTACCTGGCCCGCTTCGCGGAGCACGGTGGCCCGCACGTGTCCCACCTGGAAGCGGGGGCACTCACGGCGCTCTACTTCGCCTCCGAGCTGATCCTCTCGCCGCCCTTTGGCGTGCTCTCGGACCGCCTGGGGTCGCATCGGGTCATGCAGTGGGGCCCCGTCTTCGGGGCGGTCGCGGTCCTGATGACGGCCGTCAGCACCCACTCGATCCTGCTGGCACTCCTCCCCGGCGCGGCAATCCTGGTCTGGCTGGGGGCCACCCGATTCCTGGAGGGCGCCGCCGCCGGGGCCAGCATCCCCTCGATCCTGGGCTACATCGCCAGCGCCAGCTCATCGGACGAGGCCCTGCGCGGGCGAGTCGTGTCACGGTTCGAGGCGGCAACCCTCGCCGGCCTCGGGCTCGGGATCGTGGTTGGGCCAGCGCTCTTCGGCGCCATCGGTCCGATCGCGTTCGTCCTCAATGCGCTCGTCTACGCCGGATCGTTCGCGATCTACCGCTGGGGGGTCGCCGAGCTGCCCGAGGAGGCACGGATCCGTGGCAGCGAAGCGCGCCAGCGATTTGATCCGCGAGCGTATTTCGCGCTCCTGCGGAGCAGCGCCGTCTGGCTGCTCGCCCCGACGTGGATCGCGCTCAACGCGGTCATCGGCTCATGGACCAGCCAGTCGGTCTTCACGCTGACCCAGCGCGCTGACGTGCCGCGCTTCCCCGACCAGGTGCTGGCAGGGGGCGTCGAACCGATCGCAATCTCCATCGGAGCTGGGGTCGGGCTGCTCGTCTTTCTTGGGGGCCTGGTGTTCTGGGGCAACCTGTTCAAGCGCTATCGGCGTACGACGATCATTGGATTTGGCATCGCGGGCGGCTTCCTGATGCTGGTCGGCGTGGCGGGCGTCAACCACAGCCAGGGCCTCGCGTGGCCATTCATCGGCCTGCTGGTGCTCATCCTGCTCGCGGGCCTGTTCGTCCTGGCGGGCGCCACGCCAGCTGCGCTGGGTCTCCTCGCGGACATGACCGAGGCGCATCCCGAGGACAGGGGCGCGATGATGGGCCTCTATTCCGTCTTCCTGGGGTTGGGACAGATCCTGGGGAGCCTGATGGCGGGATTCGGCGCCGACCAGCTGGGCTTCGACGGGCTGATCCTGGTAAGCGTTCTCCTCCTCGCGATCGCGGTCGTCCCTCTCGGACAACTTCGGGCATCCGAGCACATAGTCGATGCTCACGGCCAGTCGGGCCGCGACAAGGTGAGCATCACCTGAGGGTTCGCGCCCTCATCGGCTCCAGTATCCTTCGTTGACCCATGCGCCTCTCGCAGCTCTTCTTTGCGACCCTTCGCGACGATCCGGCCGACGCCGAGATGGCGTCGCACCGCCTCCTGCAGCGAGCCGGGTACGTCCGGCAGATCGGCACCGGCATCTATTCACTCCTGCCACTCGGCTGGCGCGTGAATCGCCGCGTGGAGCAGGTCATTCGCGAGGAGATGGACCGCATCGGCTGCCAGGAGATGGAGATGCCGGTCGTCCAGCCCGCGGACCTGTGGCGGGAGAGCGGGCGCTACCAGAAGATCGGTCCGGAGCTGGTCCGATTCAAGGACCGAACCGGACGCGACATGGTGCTGGCCATGACCCACGAAGAGGTGGTGGCGACTCTGCTCCGCGACCTGGTGAGCAGCTACCGACAGCTGCCACTGCTCGTCTATCACATCCAGACCAAGTTTCGCGACGAGCCGCGAAGCCGAGGCGGCCTGATCCGGGTTCGCGAGTTCGTCATGAAGGACAGCTATAGCTGTGACATCGACACGGCTGGGCTCGACCGCAGCTACCAGCTGCACTACGAGGCCTATCAGCGCATCTTCGAGCGGCTGGGTCTCGATGCGATCCCGGTCGGCGCCGACGTCGGGATGATGGGCGGCAGCCTCGCCCACGAGTTCATGGTCCTCAACGAGCACGGCGAGGACACCCTCGTGCTGTGCGAGAACGGGGACTACGCCGCCAACCAGCAGATCGCCACGGTTCGCAAGCCGGAAGCTCCACCTGAGGAGCCGATGCCCACCGAGGAGGTGGCAACTCCGGGTGCTGCCACAATCGCGGACCTTGCCCGCGTCCTGGAGGTCGGCGAGGAGCGCACCGCGAAGGCCACCTTCTTCATGACCGGCGACGGACGGTTGCTCACGGTGATCACTCGCGGCGACTACGAGGTCAACGAGACCAAGCTCGCCAACGCGGTCAAGGCCTTCACACTGCGACCGGCCCAGGTCGAGGAGATTCGCGCGGCGGGGATGGTCCCGGGCTACGCCTCGCCGATTGGCGCGCACGACACGGTAGTCGTCGTCGACGACCTCGTGGCTCGCTCACCCAACCTGGTGGCCGGCGCCAATCGCGAAGGGTTCCACCTGCGCAACGTGAACGTGGGGCGCGACTTCACGCCCGATGTGGTGACCGATGTGGTGAACGCTCGCGAGGGAGACCCATGCCCCAATTGCGACGGTGCACTCGCCTTGCGCAAGGGGATCGAGGTCGGCAACATCTTCAAGCTGGGCACCGATTTCTCGATCCCCATCGGGGCCATGTACCTCGGCGAGGACGGCGAGCGACACCCAATCGTGATGGGCAGCTACGGGATCGGCATCGGGCGCAACGTGGCCTGCATCGTCGAGGCGCACCACGACGAAAAGGGCATCGCATGGCCGGCGGAGGTCGCGCCCTACCCCGCGCACCTGGTCACCATCGGGGCCGCGAGAGACCCGCAGGTCGCCTCGGAAGCGGATGCGCTTTACGCGCGACTGGCGGACGCCGGCGTCGAGATCCTGTACGACGATCGCGACGAGTCCCCGGGCGTCAAGTTCACCGATGCCGAGCTGCTTGGGATGCCCTTGATCGTGACGCTCTCACCGCGCTCGCTGGCCGCGGGCGGCGTGGAGGTGACGGAACGGGCGACTGGCGAGAAATCGGTCCAACCCATGGCCGACCTCGAGGCCAGGCTCACGACCGCAGCTGGGGGATGACCTCCGCGCCAATGCGTTCGAGGGGCGTCAGGCTCGCCACCCCGCGGACGCTGGCGATGACGTGCTGCGCGCCCGCGTCGCCGAGCTGCCCGAACCAGTCGACCACCTCGTCGGACGATCCGCGCTCCAGGTCGATGCCCTGCAGGGTGCTGCGCTCGATCTCGTCGTAGGGCCTGCCCAGCCGCTCACAGTGCTCGCGGAGCACGTCGTACTTGTGCCGGATCCGGTCCGGGCCGCCAAAGACGTTGGTCGCGTCCGCGTACTGCGCAACCAGGCGGAGCGTCTTCTGCTCGCCGCCGCCCCCGATCATGATCGGCACGCGCGGCCGCGAGATCGCCTGCGGCGAGTTCAGCAGGCGCGTGGCGGTGAAGTGC
>VBGQ01000215.1 GCA_005882055.1 Chloroflexota bacterium | reverse complement strand
GAGCCCAGGATCATGAAGGTCGCGGTGCCCAGGGTCCAGCACTCGCCCATGTTCGGGCAGCGGGCCTCCTCGCAAACGGTGTGCAGATCCTCGCCGTGGATGAGCTGCTTGAGGCCCGCGTAGGTCGCTCCCGCGCCGACGCGCACCTTCAACCAGTCCGGCCGCCGCCCGCCGGGCCCCGCGTTCTCGGGGAGGGGGTCTCCTGGGGCCAGCAGGCCCCCGTCGACCATCGCGCCCCCCGGATACATCACCTCGGAGGGTGCCGCGTGTCCATGCGGCGCGGCGTCGGGCTGGCCGACGACGTTCAGCTCGCCGAGCGCTGAGAAGTCGCGCGGCGGAGCAAGAGGAGTGGCAGCGTCAGGGGGCATCTCCGAGAGTCTAGCGAAGGCTCCGGCCACTCGCCCCGGGTGGAGCTGGCTTGGGACCTAGCGGTCCTCGGGGCGTGTCACTTCGCTCGGCCGTCCGTCATGTTCTCGTCGGTCTCCCTCGCCTCGCTGGGCTCGGTCAGGTCGTCGCGCTCTTCGGTCTCGCCACCGGCCATCATCGGCTC
Organism: Chloroflexota bacterium; assembly: GCA_005882055.1. Lineage (GTDB taxonomy): Bacteria > Chloroflexota > Limnocylindria > QHBO01 > QHBO01 > CF-82. The sequence continues at coordinate 3,673 of VBGQ01000215.1, read as the reverse complement.
ATCGGGAAGCGGCTCGTCGACGGAGCCGAGAGGCTGGTTTTCCAGGCTGGAGTACAGCTCCCAGGTCGCCCGTGCCCTGGGAGGGCCCGGCTCCCCTGCAGCCTCCGCCGCTCCGGCCGTAGTAGCCCGACGGACGAAGCCCGGCGGAGGGAGCTCCGACGGGTCGGTGGGATCTGGGGACGGCCGCTCCTCGGCCTCCCGGCGGCCCGTCAGCAGCGCGATGCCGCCCACGCCGAGAATCACCAACAGGCCGAGCACGATCGCTGGGATCAGCGGCCCGCTGCGGTCCGAGCTCTGCGATCCCGCCGACCCGGGGGATGCGGATGGCTGGGTGGCGCCACCAACCGCGGTTGGCGTCGAGGGTGGCTTCCGCGATCCCGTGGCTCCCGCCGAAGACGAGGCGCTCGGCGATCGTCGCGGTTTGGCCGTGGGGGCGCGCGTGGCCTGGGCGGATGGGCGCGTCGTCGCCACGGGCTCTGGCGTGGGCCTCGGGGTGGCCCTGGGGGTTGGCGCGGGTGTCGCGGTGACGGTGACCTGTCCGGCGGGAAGGTCCGCGACGTTCCCGACGGATGCCGCCGAGAACGACACGCTCCTCGTCCCTGCCGGAAGGCGGCGCGATCTGCGCCACGTCCCATTGGAGGTCGTGCCGCTCGCCAGGCTCAGGGCAACCGTCAACGTGCCGACGTGTGCGACCACGCTGGTCGCCGGCTTGCCGGCGTAGTGCACCGAGAAGACGAACACGGTTGCCGTGGTTCCCGAGCGGGGGCTGACCACCGCGCCGCTGAGGACGTTCTTGGCCATGACCGGCGCGACGGTCAGCCAGAGAGCCGCGAGGAGCAGCAGGAGCGAGCCGGCGACGCGCCTGTGGACGGTCGGGCGGTGTTGCGGGGTGACCATGATCGAAGCAGCCAACCGCGCCATTCCTTCTCGCGCTTGAGCGAGCGGCAGTTTCAGCCACCGGAGCCGCGGCCAACAATAGCCCTGATGGGCCGCCGAGGTCACCCACCACTTCCCTGGCCGATGCCGACGCTGCCCGGCCGCCGGAGGCCTTCGACGAGGCGTGCGGCGGCCTGGGACCTGGGTACGTGGCGGGTACTGCACCGGACCGCACTTCGGACATTCGAGGCAGCTCGCGTCGTCGAGGCTTTGCGCGCACCGCTCCTTTGTCCTATCGACCGTGGGGTGGTTCGTCCGTACGCTCGCTCGACGATGACCCTTGCGCGCGAACGCGGGCAGGACGCCCGCAGCGCTCGCCGCCCGATGCTGCTTGCGCTGGTCCTTGCCATTTTCCTCGTCCTGGTCGGGATCACCGCGAGTGCCCTGGTGGCGATCACCTCAGCGCACCTCTCGACCGCGACACTGAATGCGACGATCTCGCGCGACGCCTCGCTGGTGGAGCTGTTCGTCAACAGCAACCTCCACCCCGACGATCTCGTTCCCGGCCGCGCGGACGCGGCGCAGCGAGCCCAACTGGATAGCAAGCTCGCCGCGCTGACGCGCAATGACCAGATTCTGCGCGTCGACGTCCGCGGCGCGAACGGGGAAGTCCTCTTCGCGAGCGACCCCGCTACGGTCGGGGACCGGCCGGCGCAATCGCAAGGCATGCGGGACGCACTGAGCGGCACGCCATCAGCCGCGATCCTCGCGTCGTCCAACCTCCGTGACCCGGCGGTGATGGCCCTCTGGCGCGACGCAGCGCCACTCCTCGCCAGCGTCGCGCAGGTCCAGCGCGACGTCGTGATCGTGGTGCTGGGTGCCGCGACGGTCCTGGCGGTCATCCTGTTCCTGGTCTTCCGCGCTGCGCAGCTGCGCATCAACCGACAGCAGGCCCAGCTGCTGGAGGCAACCCGCCGAGACCCGCTGACCGGGCTGCTGAACCACGGCGCAGTGGTGGCATCGCTGGCCGAGCTCGTGGAAGGGCTGCGTCGGGAGTCAGGCAGCATCGGGATCGCGCTCGTGGACGTCGACAACTTCCAGCTTCTCAACGAGACCCACGGGCACGTCTCCGGAGATGCGGTCCTTCGCGGAGTGGCGGACCTCTTGGACGGGGAGGCAAGCGGATCAGTCCTCGCGGCCAGGTACGGGCCGGACGAGTTCCTCCTGGTCGAGACCGCCGCGTCCGCGACCGACCTCGAGCGGCGCGTCGCCGACCTGCGCGACCAGCTCGCCGACCTGACGGTGCAATTCGGCGATTCGGAGCGGCTGCCGGTGACGGTGAGCGTCGGGATTGCGTCACTTCCCGAGCACGCGGGATCGGTGACCGAGCTCCTCTCGCAAGCCACCGTCGCCCTGCAGGAGGCCAAGGGGAGCGGCGGCGACGCGGTGCGCACCGTCGCTGCGCGCCGGGCCAAATCGAACACTGGCAGCTTCGACGTGCTGCAGGGCCTGGTCATCGCGGTCGACACCAAGGATCGCTACACCAAGCGGCATTCGGAGGACGTCGCTCGCTACGCGGTATTCCTCGCCGAGCAACTCGGGCTCGACGCGGAGACGCTGGCGACGATCCGAGTCTCCGGGCTGCTCCACGACATCGGCAAGATCGGCATCCCGGACTCGCTGCTGCGCAAGCCAAGCAAGCTCACCGCGCAGGAGTTCGACATCTTCAAGCAGCACGTCGCGCTGGGCGATTCCATCGTCCGCGACCTGCCCAACCTCGAGGCGATCAGGGCGGGGATCCGCCACCACCACGAGCGATGGGACGGGCACGGCTACCTGGCCGGGCTCGAGGGGGAGCAGATCCCGCTCATCGGTCGGATCATGGCGGTCGCCGACGCCTTCAGCGCCATGACCACCACGCGCCCCTATCGCAAGGCCCTCCCGGTCGAGGAAGCCATCAAGCGACTTGGGGATGCGGCGGGCACCCAGCTCGAACAAGGCCTCGTCGTCGCCTTCATTCACGGCCTCGAGACTGCCTCGGACGCACCGATCCCCGGTGATGCCTCGCGCCGCATCTGGAAGCCGGCGCGGCGGGCGGCATGAGCATCTCGGCCCGGCACGCCGCGCGGCTCATCGTCGCTACGCCCCTAGTCGCCTCGCTCGCCCTGCTGGCGGGCCCCGCGCGACCGGAGCCGGCGCGGGCTGCCCTCATCACCGTGCCTGTACCCGACGTCCTGACCATGCGGCATGACCGGACCGCTGTCGTGCCGGCGCCCGGCGTGCTCGGCAACGACATCGGTCTCCTGGGTGGAACGACCGCGATCCTCACCTCGCCGCCAACTCACGGCTCGGTGACCCTCCAATCGAACGGGGGCTATACGTACGTTCCCAACGCGAGCTACGTCGGCACGGACGTCTTCCACTACCGGCCCAGCGGTCTCCTGACGCCCAGCACAACGGTCACCATCACCATCACCAACGCCGCGCCGGTTTCGTTGCCGGACAGCTACCAGGCGACCGCCGGGGTTGCGCTGCACGTGGCCGCGCCAGGGGTAATGTCCAACGATTCGGACGCCGATGGCGATGGCCTGACCGCAAGCCTGGTCACATCAGCGAGCCATGGCTCGCTGAGCCTGAGCACGAATGGGGCCTTCACCTACACGGCCAACGGTGGGTATTCGGGCGCCGATGCATTCACGTATCGGGCCGGCGATGGCCTCTCGTGGTCTGCGGTCGCGACGGTCGCTCTGCAAGTCAGCCAGCCGGCGCCCTCTCCGAGCCCCAGCCCCACTCCGAC
>VBGQ01000013.1 GCA_005882055.1 Chloroflexota bacterium | reverse complement strand
CGAGGTCGCCCACCACCACTTGGAGGTGGACGCGCGAGGCGGTCGTCGCGGGATCCCCGTCGAGCTGCACGGGATGCTCAGCCAACCACGTGGCCGCGGCGGCCCGGTCAGCCGGGCGCGTCACGCCGGTCGTGGCGCGCAGGTCCACGAGCGCGCGTCTGCCAGCCCAGATCAGCGTCGAGAGGGTCCGGGCAAGGCGACCCCGGACCAGGAGGTAGTCGACCGCGAGCAGGATGAGGCCCAGGGCGAGCGGTGAGCTTATGAGCCGCAGTGGCAGCGCGTCGGGAGGCGCCCCACCGTCGCGCGCGAGCAGAAGGGCCAGCACGATCCCGATGCTCGGGCGGGCGGCATGGCACCCCGTCTACGGCCGCGCCGGACAGCGCACGGCCGTCGGGCGTCATCCGGCGAGTGGCTCGGGGGTCGCCGCCTCGGGGATCGCCGCCGTCGGCGAAGGCGCCGTAGGCGAAGGCGCCGCGTCGGAAGGCGCCATCGGTCCTGGACCCACCGCCTTGCGAGTGTTTACCTCGTCGAGGAAGTCGCGCGTGCGCAGCTCACGCTCGAGGATCGCCGAGACCGTCTCGTGGAGCAGCCGCTCCACCTCGCGATGCAACGCGCGAGGGATGGAGAGGCGCAGCACCTCGGTCAGCTCGGAACGCTGCAGGTGACGCAGGACCTTGAGGGCGCCCGGGCTGATACGGACCGCACCCAGCGCTGCATGAGCGCATTCGGGACCAAGGACACCGCCGGCGACCGGCGAGAAGGCGTTCCCTGTCGGCTCGATCTCCGCCCCGCACTCGATGCAGCGCGTCAGCTCCGGGCGAAAGCCCATGGTGTCGAGCAGGTGGAGCTCGAACCAGCGCGCGACCGCCTCTCGCGCGATGGCACCCTCGGGCGCGTCGAGCGCGGCGAGGCCCTGTGCGAGCAGCACGAAGGGCCCGTGGCTATCCGCGTTCCCCTCGCAGAAGCGGTCCGCCAGCTCGACCAGGTACCAGGCCTCCGCGGTGGCCTGCAGGTCGTCGCGCAGCCCCAGGTGCGGGTCCTCGATGGCGATCTGGGTCACGACGTCGAAGGTTCGACCGATGGCCAGCACCAGCTGCACGTCGCTGAACGGCTCGAGGCCGCCACCCAGGCGCGAGCGCGGACGTCGGATCCCCTTCGCGACGACGCGCAGCTTTCCGAGGCGCGGCGTGAGCACCGTCAAGACCCGGTCAGCCTCGCCCAGGTCCATGCTGCGCAGCACGATTCCCTCGGTCTTGTAGAGGCGGGCCCTTGGGCTCATGCCCTGGGGCTCATGAGGTCGGGTACCCTTGCCAGGTGGACATCAGGACCGAGTTTACCGACCTGCTCGGGGAGATCGAGGACGAGATGCGGGTCGTCCTCGGCGAGCGGGACGGCCATGCCCGGCCGCTGTACGAGATGCTCGCCTACCACCTGGGCATCGACAAGCGCGAGGGGCCGCGCGGGAAGCGCATCCGTCCCCTGCTGGGCCTGCTCGTCTACCAGGCCCTCACCGATGACTATCGGACCGCGCTGCCGGGTGCCGCCGCGGTCGAGCTGGGCCACAACTTCAGCCTGGTCCACGACGACATCGAGGACGGCGACCTCGAGCGTCGCCATCGGCCCACCCTGTGGGCGATCTGGGGCATCCCCTTGGCGATCAACGCCGGTGACGCGCTCTTCGCCCTCTCCCGGCTGGCGCTGTATCGCCTCCTGGAGGGCGAGGAGAAGGTCAGCGCGGACCGCGTTCTCTCACTGATGCGCATCTACGACGAGACCTGCCTGGCGCTGTGCGAGGGCCAGTTCCTGGACATCAGCTTCGAGCGCCGGACCGATATCTCGCTGGCGGAGTACCACGAGATGATCGGCAAGAAGACGGCGGCATTGCTGGGCGCGTCGGCCCAGGCGGGAGCGATCCTCGCGACCGATGACCAGGAGACGATCGACGCTTTCCAGCGCTTTGGCTATGACATGGGCCTCGCCTTCCAGATGGCCGATGATGTCAAGGGCACCTTCTGGAGTGCGGAAGAGTCCGGCAAGGCGTCCGCGGGCGACGTGCGCAAGCGCAAGAAGACGCTGCCGGTGGTGTGGGCCTTCGAGAACGCGACCGATGAAGATCAGGAGCGTCTGCGGCGGATCTATGCCCCCCGCATCCGCGCCACCGATGGCGCCTTCGCGCCGGACGTCGATCCCCTGCTGGGTGACGCCAAGGTGGCCGAGGTGATCGCGATCCTCGAGCGAAGCGGGGCGCGGACCTACGCGGAGGGTGAGGCGCGGCGCTGCCGGGATCGCGCGCTCGCGACGGTGGCCGCACTGCCCATCGCTTCGGAGCGCCGCGCGGAGCTGGCGTCGCTCATCGAGACCTCCATCGCGGTCTGATCACCGAACGGCGGTGGGAACACGGCGGCCCCCGGTTCACGTTGTGTAGGACCTGGAGTAGTACAAGCGACCCAAATCTGCCGGGAACCGTCGCCGGTACGCCTCCCGGTACTGCGAGCGGCGTGATTTCCCGGGAATCAGTCGGTTGTACTACGGGGAGAGATATCAACCGCGACTGGTGCGGCGGCCCCGGCGGTTCTAGGTTCGGGTATCGGTCCCGGAGCGCGCCGCGCTGGGCGTGTCGTGAAGCGCACGCTCGCGTGCCTCGTCACGGTCAAACCCCTCGGCCTCGGCGTCCGGGAGGCCGCCGTTCTCCTCCTCCGGGCGCGGGCGCGAGGCGATCACCTTGAGGACCCGGCGTGAGTCTGCGCGCTCGACGCGGAGCGTGACCTCGCGGAACGGGATCTCCGCGCCGGGCAGCGGGATGCGGCCGACGCGGTGGATGATGTAGCCGCCGACCGTGTCGTACGCCTCCTCGTCCTCCTCCTCCTCATCGGGGAGGTCGAACAGGTCGCGCAGGTCGTCCATCCCGACCCGGCCGTCGAGCCGGAAGGCGACCAGGTCATCGCCCGGTATCGGCTCCACCAGGGTCTCCTCGATGTCGTACTCGTCCTGGATCTCTCCCACGATCTCCTCGACGATGTCCTCGATGGTGACCAGGCCCGCGGTCCCGCCGTACTCGTCGACCACGATCGCAATGTGCCGCTTGGCGACCTGCATCTCGCGCAGCAGCTCGTCGACCGCCTTCGTCTCCGGCACGTAGACCGGCGGGCGGACCAGCGCGCGGACGTCGATCTCCTTGGGAGACTTGCCGTCGCTCTTGAGGTAGGGCAGCAGGTCCTTGGCGTACAGGACGCCCACGATGTTGTCGAGGCTCTCCTCGTAGACCGGCACGCGGCTGTGCCCCGCGCGGATGACCATGTCCAGGACCTCGTCGAGCAAGTCGTTGACCTCGACCGCGCGGATCCCGATGCGCGGCACCATCACCTCGTGGACCTTGGTCTCGGAGAGCTCGATGACCCCGTGGATCATCTCCTTCTCCTCTTCCTCGATCCCGCCCTGCTCGGAACCCGTCTCGACGAGCAGCTTGAGCTCCTCGGTGGACAGGTATCCGCCCTGCGGCCGCTCCTTGCCACCAAGGGCGCGCACGAGGAACCCTGAGACGAGCGTCACCAGCCAGATGAACGGGCTCAGCACGCGCTCGATGAAGGCGATGGGACGCGCGACGAACAGCGCGAAGCGGTCCGCGAAGCTGAGGGCCAGGGTCTTGGGCGCCAGCTCGCCGACGATGATCGAGGCCAGCGCGATCAGGAGCGTGGTCAGCAGGAAGGCGATCGTCGAGGCGGCGTCCCGCAGGAACTGCAGGGGGATCAGGCGGATCAGGTCGGCCAGCGATCCGGAGAACGAGACGGCGCCTACCGCCGAGGCCAGGAACCCAAGGAAGGTGAGCGCGACCTGTATGGTCGCCAGGAAGCGCGACGGGTCCTCGATCAGCCCCTGGGCGACCTGTGCGGACCGATTTCCCTCGCTCGCGAGCTGGCTCAGGCGGTGGCGCCTGGCGGTGATCAGCGACAGCTCCGCGGCCGCGAAGAAGCCGCTCACGACGATCAGGACGACAACGATCGCCAGGTCGAGGAATGGATTGCCGGTGGCGCTGCCGCCACTGCCGCCTTCAGGCATCGGGGCTGGGCGCGCCGCCTCCTGTGTGCGAGTTCAGGTTCCCGGTTCCGCCCGGGTCCGCGCCCTGCGCCGACTCCGCGGCACCCACCGGGGTACGGCGTCCGCGCCGCAGCTCGATGTTGCGTGCGGGCATGCCGACCACGGTCTTGCCGGCCGGCACGTCACGCGTCACGACCGCTCCGGCCCCGGTCCTGGCTCCGGGGCCAATCGTCAGGGGAGCGCGCAGCGTCGTGTCGACCCCGATGAAGGCTCCGCTGCCGATCACCGTGGTGTGCTTGTTGACGCCGTCGAAGTTGGCGGTCACCGCGCCCGCACCGACGTTGACGTCCTCCCCGACCTCGGCGTCTCCCAGGTAGCTGAAATGGTGCTGCTGGGTCCCAGCACCCACCTGTGACTTCTTGAGCTCCGCGAAGTTGCCGATCCGGCAGCGAGGACCGATGCGGCAGCCCGGTCGCAGGTGGCTGTATGGACCGATCTCGACGTCCTCCGCGACTTCGGACTCCTCGATGATGCTGGCCCACACCACGCTGCGTGGCCCGATGCGGCTGTCGAGCACCTGGGCATTGGGACCGATGACCGCGTCCTGGCCAATGACCGTGCCTCCCTTGAGGACCGTCCACGGCTCGATGCGAGCGTCCTGCCCGATCTCGACGCCGGCATCGATGTAGGTGGTGAGCGGGTCAGTGATGGTCACGCCGGCGCGCATGTGCCGTTCCGCGATGGCGCGCCGCATCAGGCGTTCGGCGATCGCCAGCTGCACGCGATCGTTGATTCCCATCGCAAGCTCGGCGTCGGGAGCGCGCAACACCCGGACGCGGCGCCCGGCCGCGATTGCCGGCGCCACCAGATCGGTCAGGTAGAACTCGCCCTTGGGACTTGAAGGCACGTCGCCGACGTTGGCGCGCAGCCATGCCGCGTCGAAGCAGTAGGTGCCCACGTTGATCTCGGCGATGCCACGGGTCTCGAGATCTGCGTCGACGTCCTCCACGATCGCCCGTGCGTCTCCACGCTCGTCGCGCACGATCCGCCCGTAGCCGGTTGGGTCCGCGACGTCCGCGGTCAGCAGCGCGATCGCCGCCTCGCCGTCCGCCTGCTCGCGGACCAGCGCCTCGAACAGCTCCGCGGGGATCAGCGGCGCGTCGCCGACGGTCACCAGCACCTGGCGGACGCTCGTCGGAACCCGATCGAGCCCGACCCGGACCGCGTCCGCGGTGCCCAGCTGGGGTTCCTGGCGGACGCTCGGCGCACCGGCCAGGAAGGCCTCGATCTCTTCAGCTCCGTGCCCCACCACCACGACCCGGTGCTCGATCCCGGCTCGCCCCACCGCGTCGAGTACGTGGCCGAGGATCGGCCGGCCGGCGAGCGGGTGGAGGACCTTGGGCAGGCGGGAACGCATCCGCGTCCCCTGGCCAGCGGCCAGGATGATGGCCGCGGTGGCTAGCACGATGTGTGGAGCTCCAGGGGCGGAAACAGGCGGCGATGGTATCCGTGCCCTGCGCGAAGGGTCAACTGCGCGCTCACGCCTCGCCACGCTCGGCGAGCTGCGCGATGCACTCGATCTCGATCAGCCCGCCACGCGGCAGCCCGCGCACCGCAACGGTCGTCCGGGCGGGGAGGGGCGGCATCATGTGGCGCAGGTAGACCTCGTTGACCTCGGGCATGTCCGCGATATCGGCCAGGAAGATGGTCACCTTCAATGCGTTGCCGAAGCCCGTCCCAGCCGCATCGAGGACCGCCTCGAGGTTGCGAAGCGCCTGCTCGGCCTGGGCCGCGGTCCCGCCCTCCACCAGCTCTCCGGTCGCCGGATCGGTCCCCAGCTGGCCGGCAGTGAAGACCAGCCCGCCGCTCACGATCGCCTGGCTGTAAGGACCGATGGCTCCTGGCGCGGCGTCGGTCTGCACCGGCATGCGTGGACTCATGTGGGCTCCTTCCTGCTGGCTGCCACCGTCTCGATGCTAGCCGGTTCTGTGCGCAACCGGGTCCGCAGCGCGCTCACGCCGGCGCGATCGAGGTGGCCCGCGACCGCGTCCGCGCGTGCCGCGTCGGGGAGCAGGGCGAAGAGCGTTGGCCCGCTGCCGCTCAGCCGCGGTTCCGCTCCAGCGGCGAGCACCAGGCGTACGAGCTCGTCGATCTCGGGACGCACGCGCCGCGCGGGTGCCAGGAGGTCGTTCGCGGCGAGGCCCGCGCTCCCCCATTCGTCCTCGCGCAGCTCCGCGAAGACCTCCGCGGTCGAGAGACCGAAAGGCGCCAGCGTGAGCACGACCTCGTGTCCTGTATCGGGCGCGAGCTGCATCGCCGCAACGCGTTCCCCGATCCCGCTCACCTGCGCCACCGCCGCCTGTGCGGCGAAGAAGGGCACGTCCGCGCCAATCCGCGCGAGGTCCGTGAGCTCGTCGTCGGACGGTCGATCCGGCAACCCGGCGGCGCGGCGACCGAGCCGCCACGCCGCGGCCGCGTCCGACGAGCCCCCGCCCAGGCCGGCGGCAACCGGAACGCGCTTGGTGAGCGCGAGCGAGACGTCGTGCGATACCTCGCCAAGGCCCGCGACGAGGCCCTTCCAGGCGAGGTTGTGGCCCTGATCGGCTGGAGCGCCGGAGCCGCCGGGCTCAACGCGCAGTCCGGGGTTGCCGTCCGCGGGAGCGAGCCGCAGCTCGTCGGCGAGCTCCAGCAGGACCATGACGCCCTCCAGCTCATGGAACCCATCGGGGCGTCTTCCCACCACCCGAAGAGAGAGGTTCAGCTTGGCCGGGGCTGCGAGGCGATATTCGCCCTCCATCAGCGACCGGCGGGGGCAGCCGCGAGGCGACCGCCCAGCGTCGCATACAGGCACACCCACTCGTCCATCGAGAGCGTCTGCGGGCGCCGGTCGGGGGTGATGGCACAACCCGCCAGCGCGGCGGCGACCTCTTCGGCGGAAAGCGGAAGCTCGCGGGTCAGCCCGTTGTGGATCTGCTTGCGGCGCTGCCGGAACCCGGCTTGCACCAGGCGATAGAACCCATCCCGCCCATCGCCCACCGGAACCGCGGGCACCGCCCGCCGCCGCAGCCGGAGGATCGCCGAGTCAACCTCTGGGGCGGGCTCGAACGCGGCCGCAGGAACGCGAGCGACGACCTCTGCGCTCGCCACGTTCTGCACGAACACCGACAGATAGCTCATCTGGCCGGGTGCCGCGGCGATCCGCTCGGCGACCTCCAGCTGGACGAGCAGGACGGCGAGCTCCGGCGGCCGCACCCCCTCCAGGAACGCGTGCAGGAGCGGGCTGGTGATGTGGTACGGGATGTTGGCCACCAGCTTCAACGGCGCGCCCGGGTAGATCTCCCGCGGGTGCACGTCGAGGGCATCGGCCTCGAGCAGCTCGAAACCCGCAACACCGGCGAGCTCGCGACGCAGGTATCGCGCGAGCTTGGGATCGAGCTCCACGGCAAGGACCGATGCGCCGGAGGCGAGCAAGCGTCGGGTGAGGACCCCAAGGCCGGGACCTACCTCCACCACCCGATCCCCCGGCGCCAGCTCGGCCGCCTCGACGATGGAGTCGAGCGCGGCGGCATCGGTCAGGAAGTTCTGGCTCAGCGATCGCCGAGGCCGGAGCCCCTCGGCGGCAAGCAGCCGTCGCAGCTGGCCAGGGGTCGGCGGGGCCAGGCGCTCGGCGGCCAGGGCCGGATCACCGTTCATCGGTCGAGCCAGGGCAGCGCCAGGTTGGGGATCGCCTCGAGGGTGGGTCCCGCGCGATCGCCGGCGAGGAACCGAAACCCGGCCGCGGCGCCGATCATGGCGCCGTTGTCGGTGCACCAGGCCGGCGGCGGCACGAGCAGCGGCAGGCCAAGCGCATCGAGGCGGCGGCGCAGCTCGGCGCGCAGGGCCGAGTTGGCGGCCACCCCGCCGCCGAGTGCCACCGCCGCGACGGGCTCGCTCTCGGCGGCGAGGGCGGTCTTGCCGGCGAGCGCGTCGACCACGGCCTCCTCGAAGGCGGCGGCGAGCCCGTCGATCGGGATCGCGGCCCCACGCTCGCGAAGCCCGGCCACCTCGCGCAGCACCGCGGTCTTGAGACCGGAGAAGCTGAAGTCGTAGCGGCCGTCGGTGCGCGCGCGGGGAAAGCGGGTGGCCGGCGATGCGCTCTCGGCCGCTGCCGAGATCGCGGGACCGCCGGGATATGGCAGCCCGAGCAGGCGCCCGACCTTATCGAAGGCCTCCCCCGCCGCGTCGTCGACCGTCTGGCCCAGCAGCCGATATCGCCCGTGCGCCTCCATCAGCACCAGCTGCGTATGGCCACCCGACACCACCAGGCACAGCAGCGGGAACGGCGGCTCGGCTGGCATAGGCGCCGCAGCGTCGCCATCGGTCAACCAGTTGGCGTAGATGTGGCCCTCAATGTGGTTGACGCCGATGAGCGGCAGGTCATGGGTCGCTGCAAGCGCCTTGGCGACATTGACCCCCACCAGCAGCGAGCCGATGAGGCCAGGACCGTAGGTGACCGCGATCGCGTCGATGTCATCCCAGCTGACCTGCGCCTGCTCCAGCGCCGCCTCGAGGGTCGGCACGATCCAGCGGAGTTGCTGGCGCGCCGCGACCTCCGGCACGATGCCACCCGTCGCGGCGTGCACTGCCACCTGGCTCGCGACCTGGTTGGCCTCGATGCGCCGGCCACCCACCACCACGGCCACGCCGGTCTCGTCGCAGGACGACTCGATGGCCAGGATCCGGGGTCCGTTCACCCGACGGTCATCCGGTGGTCACTCGGCTCCCCCGGCGGTGTCGTGACTCGTGCGCTCCCGTGCCAGCGCGACGTGGTGACGCATGGCGGGCGAGCGGAGCGCCGGCGTGGTCATCACCAGGGCGTCCTCGCCGTCATCGGTGTAGTAGTGGGTTCGGCGCCCTGCCACCTCGAAGCCCAGCTCGG
>VBGQ01000012.1 GCA_005882055.1 Chloroflexota bacterium | reverse complement strand
CATGCCGTGGCGCTCGTCGAGGGCCTCGAGGGCCGCGACGATGCGCTCGGCCGCCCTGCCATCGCCATACAGCTGCGGATGAGCCCGCGAGCGGTCCATGAACGACGAGTCGGCCAGGGCCGCAGCGAGCCCGCCCGCCTCACGGCCCACGACGCGGTTCCAGCCAGCCTCCACGGTCTCGGTCCACTCGGTCTCGTCGCGAAGGGTGATGCACGGCACCCCGGACAGGTAGGCCTCCTTCTGGACCCCGCCCGAGTCGGTGGCGATCGCGTGCGCATGACTCTCCAGCGCAACCATGGCGAGGTACCCCACCGGATCGACGATCGTCACGTTCGGTGGCGCGCTGATTCGCGCCTGCTTCATCACCCCGCGCGTCCTCGGGTGCAGCGGCAGGATCACCGGCCGCTCGATCGCCAGCTCCCCCATCCAGCGCGCCAGACGATCGGGCTGGTCGACGTTCTCGGCTCGGTGCAACGTGACGAGCACGTAGCCCGGGTTGGCTCGAGCCACTGCGGGCAGGTCATCCTCCGCGCGCTGGGATGCCCACAGGTGGGCGTCGGCCATCACGTCACCCACCAGCTCGGCTCGCTCGGCAAGCCCCTCGCGGGCCAGGTGCCGCATGGCGGTTGGCGTGGGGGCCAGCAGGAGGTCGGCCAAATGGTCGGCCACCACCCGGTTGCGCTCCTCCGGCATCAGCGGGTTGAACGAGCGCAATCCCGCCTCAACGTGCGCCAGCCATGGCCGCTTGCCGTCGATGAGGAGCTTTGCGGCCGCCAGGGCCGCGGCCAGGGTCGAATTCGTGTCGCCGTAGACCAGCACCCCGTCGGGACGACCCTTGGTCATCGCCGGCTCGAGCCGCCGGAGCATCTCGGCGGTCATCGCGGCATGGGATCCCGAGCCAACCTCGAGGTTGAGGTCGGGCGACGGGATCTGAAGGTCGCGGAAGAAGGCAGCGCTCATGGCGTCGTCGTAGTGCTGGCCGGTGTGCACCAGCGTCTCGCGGTGACGTGTGCGCAGGGCACGAGAGACGGGGGCCGCCTTGACGAACTGCGGCCGCGCGCCGACCACGGTGAGCACGTGCATCAGGCGGCCTCCTCGGTTGGCGGGAAGGGCCGGCCGCAGGCGGGGCAGCTGCCGCGGTAGGGCTCGCCATCGGCTCCGTCACGAAGCGGCTCGCCGCAGGTGCAGACGCTGCCCAGGCGGTGCGCGGGATTCCCCACCACGAGCGCGTGGTCGTCGACGGAACGGGTCACCACGCTGCCGGCACCGACCATCGCCCAGCGGCCGATGGTGACCCCCGGCAGGATGGTGCTGTTGGCGCCGATCGCCGCGCCACGGCGCACGAGGATGGGCACCACTTCCCAGTCGTCGTCGAGCTTCAGCGACCCATCGGGATTGACCGCGCGCGGTACTCGGTCATTGGTGAAGCAGACGTGCGGCCCCACGAAGACGCCATCCTCGATCGTGACGCCGTGGTACACGCTCGCGTTGTTCTGGATCTTCACGTTGCTGCCGATCACCACCTCGACGTCAACGTAGACGTTCTTGCCGATGATGCATCCCGCTCCGATCCGCGCGCGCTCGCGCACCTGGGACTGGTTCCAGATGCTGGTGCCGTCACCGATCTCCGCGTCGGGCGCCACGTCGGCGGTCGGGTGGATGCGCACGGACGGACGGTCGTTCATGCGATCTCCTGCGGTTTTGCGATTCTACCCTGCCCGGCCGCGCGGCCACGCGAGCTCATGAGCCGGCCGCCAGGGCTCGGATCGTGTCGGCCGCCGCCGCAACCGCGCGGCCCCGGTGGCTCAGGCCGTCCTTCTCCTCCGGCGGGAGCTCCGCGGTCGTGAGGCCGGAAGGGAGCTCGAAGATCGGATCGTAGCCAAAGCCGCCGCCGCCACGGCGTTCAGTCGCGATCGCTCCCTCAACGGTCCCGGTGAAGAGCGGCACCTCGGACGGGGCGCTGCCAGGATCAGCGAGCGCGAGCCAGCAGACCATGCGCGCGCGCCTGTCGGCGATCCCCGCCATGCGCTCCAGCAGGATGTTTGCGTTGTCGCCGGATGTGGTGCCGCCCCAGCGCGCCGAGCGCGCGCCCGGCCCCCAGTCGAGGGCTGCCACCTCGATCCCGGAGTCATCGGCCAGCGAAAGCAGTCCGGAGGACCCGGCAAAGGCAACGGCCTTGTCGCGGGCGTTCTCCGCGTACGCCAGATGGGGCTCGGGGACCATGAGCTCCAGCCCGATCTCCTTCGGAGCGACGACACGAACGGGAAGCCCAGACAACAGGCGCCGAAACTCCGCGAGCTTGCCGGCGTTGTTCGTCGCGACCAGGAGGTCCCTCACTCCCCGGGAGGAGCCTCGATCGCGCTCTGCTGGAGGTCGAAGAGCTGGTGGATGCCGGCCGCTGCCAGCTCGACCATGCGCTGCATCTGCTCGCGGTCGAACGCCTTCTGCTCCCCCGTTCCCTGTATCTCCACGAAGCGGTCGTCGTCGGTCATGACGATGTTCATGTCGACCTCGGCGGTCGAGTCCTCTCCATAGTTCAGGTCAAGGAGCAGCTGGCTGCCGACCATCCCAACGCTCACCGCTGCGACCCGCCCGCGCAGCAGATGGGCCATCCCGAACTTGTTCAGCGCCCGCGCCAGGGCGACATACGCTCCGGTGATCGACGCGGTGCGCGTGCCGCCATCGGCCTGGATGACGTCGCAGTCGAGGGTGATCGTCCGCTCTCCCAGCCGCGAGAGATCCACCACGGTGCGGAGCGAGCGACCGATCAGCCGCTGGATCTCGTGCGTCCGGCCGCCGATCCGGCCCTTGCTGGCCTCGCGCTGGCTGCGCTCGGTCCCGGCACGGGGAAGCATGCTGTACTCCGCGGTCACCCATCCGGTGCCCTTGCCGCGCAGGAAGGGCGGGATGCGATCCTCGATGGTCGCGGCGCACACCACCCGCGTGTCGCCGACGCGGATCAGCACCGATCCCTCCGCGAACTTGAGGTAGTCGGGCACGATCTTGACGGGGCGAAGCTGGTTGGCGGCGCGCCCATCCGCGCGGCGGGCGACGGCGGTGGTCGACATGCCGGGGGATTGTAACGTTGTCGCCGGTGCGGGCCTGCTACCGTCACCGCCCATGCGCCTGCTCGTGGTGACGGCGCGCTACCCGACGCCGGACCGGCCAGCCGCCGGCCACTTCGTCGAGGAGCGACTGGCCGACCCGAACCTCTCATCCGAGGTCATCGCCCCCCGCCGCTATGACCTGCCCGGATGGATGCGATACCTGTCCATGGCCTGGAGAGCAGCGACGACACCTGGCCGGTTCGACGGCGTGGAGGGCCACTTCGTGCTCCACTCCGGCGTTATTGCGCTCGTGGCGGCCAGGCTGCGACGGCTGCCGCTGGTGGTCTACGCCCACGGCGGGGACGTCCGCGAGATGGCGCATCGCAACGCGGTCTTTTCGTGGCTGGCGCGGCGCGTCCTGAAGGGCGCGGACGCGGTGGTCACCAACTCGGCGGAGACCGCGGGGCTTGTGCTCCAACTAGGCGCCCACGCCAGCGTCGTCCCTCCGGGCATCGACCTCTCGCGCTTTCGCCCGACGCCACGCCCGAACGAACACCGCGTGCTCTACCTGGGCGGAGACGTGCCGCACAAGGGGGTCGCGCTGGCCCGCAGGCTCGCGGACACGCTGGTCGGCCCCGGCCTGGACGAGATCAGCCCAGATGAAGTGCGGAGTCTCATCGCCGCGCACGACGTCGTCCTCGTCCCATCTCTGGCAGAGCCGTTTGGCCTTGTGGCGGCCGAAGCGATCGCCAGCGGGCGGTGGGTCGTCGCCCGCGCCGTCGGAGGGTTGCGCGAGGTCGTAACCGACGGGGTGAACGGTTTCCTCGCGAACACCGACGAAGAGCTCGAGGAGGCCCTCGATCGCATCCCCGCATACGACCCAGAGGTCGTGGCCGCCACGGCGAGCAGGTTCGACGTCGAGCGCTACAGGTCCGGCCTGGCCGCCGTATGGGCCGATGTGCTGGAGGCTCGCCGACGAGCCTCCAGGCCACCTACTTGACGGTGACCCCGGTCCCGATGGGCATCCAGTAGCCAGCCCAGACGCCGTTCACCATCAGAACGTACGCGCGACCGTTGATCACCGCCCATCGATCAGCTGACGCGGACGACGACCGGGCGAGCGCGTACGACTTCGTCGCCGAGACCTGCCCGGAGGTCGTGAACCGGTACCCGGTGTGCGTTCCCGCTCCGAAGGCGACCGTTCGCGCCGGGCTGTAGGTGACCAGCTCCGCGATGCCGGGCAGGTAGACCCGAGGAGATTCGGCAACCCAGTAGCCGGCCCACACGCCGTTCGTCACATAGAACCAGGCGCCGGCGCGGCCCGGGACAGCCTTGCTGCGTTGGCTGGTCGACGCACTCGATGGGCGGTCAAGCCTGTAGCTCCTGGAGGCGATCACGCCACCCGTGGCGTCGAACCGATAGCCAGTGGTCGTGCCGGCGCTGAATACCAGCACGCGCGGAGGCTGGTACAGCGTGATGAGTGGGCTCAACGTGGTAAACGACCAGCTCACCGGAGCGAGCGCGTTCCCCACGGCGTCCTGGACTGTGCTGTTCAGGGCAACCCGGAAGAGATGGCCACGGGTGAGGGCGGCCGAGGGGCGCAGCGTCGCGACTCGCCTCGCCGGATCGTAGGCGAGGGTCGCGATGACGCCGGCGCCGCTCGTGACGTCGCGGAGCGTGAAGCTGCTGCCACTCAGGCCGGTCACCGGCTCGCTGAACGTGACGCTGACGGTGGCGTTGCTCAGGACCAGGGTGCCGGTCGGCGCGTGCGAGGTCAGGGTGGGGGCGGTGCGGTCCGCGGTGACTCCCCAACGAGCAAGAACCGTGGCGTTGACACCGGTGGTCGGAGCGACGTGGGTCGCCCCACCGGACGTGGCCGTCAGCCGGAGGAGATAGCTGCCTGCGGGTGCCCAGGATCCCGAGGTCACGTGGCCGTCCCAGGTTGCGGCATGGCTTCCAGCCGCCTGGGCGCCGAGGTTGGAGGAGTCCACGACGACACCGCTGGCGTTCAGGAGGTCGAGCCGGACCCCGTCGGCCGCGGCCGGGAGGGTATAGGCGAGGCTCGCGCTGTCGAAGCGGCCATCTCCGTTGGGACTGAAGGCCCGAACGGCAGGCAGATAGCTCCTGATCCAGGGCGACAGGGTGGTCACGGTCGGGGCCACGGTCGGCGCCAGGAATGCGCCTGACGCGTCACCGGCGGCCGCCCATCCCGTGCGCGGGTAGTCGGCGCTCGGCCATTCGCTGAATCCGAACTGGACCTGGTACCACGCGTAGCCGGAGGAGGAGACGGGACCCGCCAGCACCGCCACGCGGGTGCCCTTGCTGAGCTGAATCAGGCTCTCGAAGGAGGTGCCGGCTGCCGCACGGACATTCAGGGTATCGGCGACGACAGAGGCGAACCCCCCGACCGTCAGCGCGCTGCCCGGATTGGCCACGGCTGGTTGCCAGGGCTGGGTGTTGCCAAGCTTGTCGCGCGCAGCCACCCTGAACTCGTAGGCGTGTCCCGGGGTGCCGATGTACGTCGCCGACGTGGCGGTGGTCGCCGTCCGCCAGGTCGTCCAGGTCGATGAGGCGCGATCCCGCAGCTGAACGGTGTACGAGGCCAGCCCGGCGCCGACGTCGACAGCTCGCCAGCGGACGTTGATCGCATACCCATCCGTGACGGACGGCAGGCTGCCGATCCCGCCCGCCGGAGGCACGGTGTCCTTCTGGAACTTGTTGGCCAGCAGGTTCCACAGATCGCTGACACCTTCGTCCATCAGGAGGTGCCACATCCCCACGCCGCCCAGGCCGCGCCGATTGATCATGTCGTACTTCACGCCCAGCGAGGTGATGTCGTCGTAGTAGCCCTCGATGTAGCTGTGCACTGTGCTGTCGTAGTAGGTGAACCAGGGCACCTTTCCGAGCGCGTCCCAGCGGCGCCCATGGGCGGCGGCGAGACTCTTGGCGCCGGTGTAGTAGTAGGCCTTGGAATAGGCCGATGCACCGGCGACGGTGGCGGCGTTGAGCGCGCTGGAGGTGGTGTGCCAGGTGCGTCCGTAGTACGGGACGCCCCAGATCAGCTTGGCGGCCGGCATCAGGGACAGGAAATCGGCGACCGACTGATTCACGTCGAGCATGTAGGAGCTCTCCATGGGAGCGACGCCGCCTGCTCGGGAGGACCCCGAATAGCTGTAGTCGTAGCCCATGGCGAAGATGCCATCCGAGGCACCCGACGCGGTGAGCCCAGCCAGGTCGTAGCCGGTCGCCCAGGTGGCCGCTCCCGCGGTGGTGCAGACGGTGAGGTATGAGCCGATGTGCGCCGCGACGAGCCCGGCCTTCAGCTGCCGCACGAACGCGGTGTAGTAGCTGCGAAGGGTGGTCGCGAGGGGCTCGAAGTCGAGGTTGACCCCGTCCGCGCTGCGGTTGCGGACGGCGGCCACGATGTTGTTGACGAGGCGCGTTCGGTAGGTTGGGCTCTTGAGCAGCGTTGCCTGGGCACTCGCTGACGCGCTATCCCAGGCCATCATCGTCACGGTGAGCACGACCCGGTCACCCTTCCGGTGGGCAGCGTTGATCACGCCGGTCATGGCGGCCGAGTTCCAACCACTCCAGGTGCTCCCGCTGGTCGCCAGGCTCCCGTCGGAGCGCGCGGCAACCCCGAAGTACGCGATTGTCGAGATGAGGTCGTACCGCATCCATTGCAGGTCGCTCGCGTTCAGCATCCAGTAGGGCAGGAACCCGAACACCTGTTTGCGCAGGCCATTCGGCAGCGACGCAAGCGTCGCCTGCGAGCCGCTTCCATCGGTCGGCGCCAGTGGAATCAGGTCAACGCCGGCGCCCGCCGAGGGATCCGTGACGGTCTGGACGATGGGCGGAGCGACCAGTGCCTGCGGCCGTGCGCCAGGTGTGAAGACGATCCGATCGTTCGCGTGGGCGAGCCACTCCACCGCCATCTCGGAGGGGCGCTCGAGGCCGGGGGGCTGCGCGGGCAGGATGCGGCCATTCGGGAGCCGGATCGATCCCGGCGCGAGCGGAGCCGCTGGCTTCCCCGAAGGGGTGAACGGCCCGGTACCCGTCACGACCGCTGGCTGGCACACAGAGATGACCAGCACGGCCAGGAGGAGGAGTGTCGATCGCGGTCTCTTGCCCAATTGGCGACCTACCTCGGCTGCAGCAGCGTCGGACTGCCTAAGGCGTCCGGGTGCGACCGTACCGATCTCGAGGGGGAGGCGGAATGGTACGAATCTCCCCGCACCGCCCCGGACCACTCAGCGCAGGACGATTGCGGGCGCCTCGCGAATCCAATAGCCGGCCCAGACGCCGGAGGTGACGTAGTACCAGCCGCCCGTCTGCCCGGTGACGGCGCTGCGCTTGCTGGTCGGCGCACTCGAGGAGCGCGTCAGGGAATAGGGCCGCTTCGCCAGGACGGCACCGGTCGAGCTGAAGCGGTAGCCCGTGTAGGTCCCGGCGGCGAAGCCCAGGGAACGCGCGGGGTTGTAGCTCTCGGAGCGTGCCGTGGTGAAGGACCAGCTGGTCCAGGGCAGCGGGTTGCCGGCTGCGTCCCGGATGCGCCCTGAGAGCGCCACCGTGTAGGTCGCGGCTGGCGCCAGGGGTGCGACTGGCCGCAGGACGGCCGTGCTGGTCGAGCTGGTGAAGCTCACCGTCGCGGCCACCACCGTCGATCCGCGACGGAGGACCATGCTTCCGGTGCTGACGCCGGTGACGTTCTCGCTGAATCGCGCCGACACCGCGGGGGTCATGGTCTGGCCGGTCGAGCCTGGGGCCGGAGAGCGGCCGATGACGACCGGCGGGAGGGGCCCGCTGGTCGGCGTGGTGCCCACGCTGCCGAACGTCCGCGAGGGATCGCCGGCGAAGGCATACGTGAAGTACGGGTCCGTGGACCGATGGCCCAGCTTGACGCGGTCACCACTGATGAACTGGTGAGCATATTCGGCGACCGTGACACCGGAGGGAACGTGCGCCGCGTAAATGGCGCCGTAGGTCTTGCCAGAGCTCGTCAGGAGCTCGTGAACGAGGGGTGCAGCCCCGTGATCCGTGGCGAAATAACCGCTCGCATTCAGTGGGGAGAGAGCCTTGCGCGAGTAGTAGCTGACGCGCTGCAGGGCCTGCGTGGAGGTTGCCGCCGTCGTGCCGGGCTCGGATGCACCCGGCGCGTAGCAGGCGTTGGCGTAGATCATCACCCAGCCCGGGGCGGGGGTGATCGGGCCACCGGCGCAGTACGTGCGCTGCGCGCTGCC
>VBGQ01000209.1 GCA_005882055.1 Chloroflexota bacterium | reverse complement strand
CCGGCTCGGCCCACGGGACCGATCCGGGTGCCGACTCGATCACCGCGAAGAGGGCGACAGGCTCGGCGATCCCCTTCAGCTGACGGCGTCCCCGCACGTCGAAGCGGACCGGCAGGACGGTGCGGGTAAGCGAACGGACGGTCTCGCTTACGAGGACCTCGTTCGGCCCGGCCTGCGCGCAGATCCGCGCCGCGATGTTGACCGGTGAGCCGACGTAGCCCTCATCGGTCTCGACGGTCTCGCCCGCGTGCACGCCAACGCCAACCCGAATCGGCTCATCCGGATGCTCCACGGCCTCGGTGACGGCGTTGCCGGTGATGACCAGGGCGCATCGGACTGCGCTGCTGACCGATGAGAAGACGACGTAGAAGCTGTCTCCTTCGGTCTTGATCTCGGCGCCTCCGAAGCGCCGGATGGCTTCGCGCACGAGCGCCCGATATCGGTCCAGCAGGGAGGCGGCCGACGCGGCGCCGTGGGCCTCGACGAAGGCGGTATACCCGCGCAGGTCGGAGAACAGGAAGCCGCGCGTGACCGAATCCGGCGGGGCAGGCTGCTCGGCCGCGGGCTCAGGCTCGCCGGACCCTCCCGCTCGGGTCTCCATGCGGGCGGATGCTAGTGCCGGCCGGAACCCCGGGCAAGACTCCGGCCACCGGCGCCGCATCCGCTGCGCCAGCCCGGCACGGCTGTTACGCAGACGTAACGCAACGTCCGTCCAGGCTCGCTCGAGGAGCTTTCAACCGATGAGGCGTTAGGCAGACGTAACCGATTGACGGCCAAAGGGCCCGATTGGGACTGATCCGGGCCTTCGGCCGACGTTAGGTTCGATTGGCGTAACACCGAGCCACCAACGAGCGGTCCGGGCCGGTCCACCGACCGTCCACATCGGGTCCACAATCGGTCCACATGTTGTGGGACGTAACCCCAGCATCTTGTGGGTGCTGGTACGATCAGACCACCACATATTGTGGTTTTGGGCTTGACGGACGTGGTGGGCCGTCCTACACTGGTTGCTCTGACTGACGCGTCGACCGGCCCGATTTGGACCGTAACGGCGCCAGCAAAACCGTCGGCGCCACAGGCGCCCCTGGCCCCTTCAAGATACCCTCGACTAGGGCGAACTATGTCCCGGAGGGACGGCGAACGAAGGAGCCGGGAGGCACGCGTGAGGCGACGTCGGGATGGTGAGAAGGCCGGGAGGCAGGCAGCTTCCGGAGGCAGAGGAAGAGCACGAATGGCACGCTCCGCGACCCCCAGCACCCCGGATGCCGCCACGACGAACGGCAACGGGCACAACGGCAACGGCCACGCGAACCACGCCCAGGATCCGAGCGGGCACGCGGCTGGGCCGAAGACCAGGGGGTCGCGCACGGCGGAGGCCGTGAAGGAGCCGGGCTACCACCAGCTGAAGCTCGGCGAGGAGAAGGCCTGGCCGGGGATCAGCATCGAGCGCCGATTCACAAGAGAA
>VBGQ01000208.1 GCA_005882055.1 Chloroflexota bacterium | reverse complement strand
AGCGCCTCGATGATCGCCTCGTCGATCAGGTTGTTCACCTTGATTCGAATCAGCCCGCGCTCACCGTTGGCAGCATGGCGCGCCTCTCGCTCGGTCAGCTCGATCAGCCGTTGGCGCATCGCGTGCGGCGCCACGATCAGCCGCTGGTAGTGCGGGTGGCGCGAGTAGCCGGTCAGGTAGTTGAAGAGGCTGCTCACCTCTGCGCCGAGCTGCTCATCCGCCGTGAATAGCCCGAGGTCTTCGTAGATGCGGGCGGTGGCGGAGTTGTAGTTACCGGTCCCTGCGTGCACGTAGCGGCGAATCCGTCCCGCCTCCTCGCGCACCACGAGGCACAGCTTGGCGTGGGTCTTCAGCCCTACCACGCCATAGACCACGTGGCAGCCGGCCTGTTCCAGCAGTCGTGCCCAGCCGATATTGCGCTGCTCATCGAATCGCGCCTGGATCTCGACTAGGACCACGACCTGTTTGCCGGCCGCGGCCGCCCGGACGAGAGCGTCGACGATCGGGCTGTCGCCCGATGTCCGATACAGCGTCTGCTTGATGGCGAGGACCTGCGGGTCGGCGGCGGCCTGTTCGATGAACAGCTGCGTGCTGCCCACGAACGACTCATACGGGTGCTGGACCAGGAGATCGCCGCCGCGCAGCATCGCGAACATGTCCGGCGCCTGGCCGTCGACCTGGGACAGCCCAGGGGCCGTAGCGGGCTGGAAGGGCCCGTCCTTGAGATCTGGCCGATCGATCCCGTAGAGGTCCATGAGGCCGGCCAGGTTGAGCGGCCCGGGGAGCCGCTGCACCGCCGAGGGCTGGACCTGAAGCTCGCGGACGAGGAGGTCCAGGATCTCGTCGGGCATTTCGCCTTCGACTTCCAATCGAACGGCCGGACTGAAGCGCCGCTTGCGGATCGTTTCCTCGAGCGCTTCCAGGAGGTCCTCGGCGCCGTCATCGTCGACCTCCAAGTCGTTGTTTCGCGTTACCCGGAAGACGTAGTGGTCGACGATCCGCATGCCCGGGAAGAGCCGATCCAGGTTCGCCGCAATGACGTCCTCCAGCGGCACGAAGACTCCGTCCTCCGGGCTGGCGAAGCGGCCCAGCAGCGGCGGCACCTTGACGCGGGCGAAATGCAGGCGTCCGGCGTCCGGATTGGCAACCTGGACCGCGAGGTTGAGGGACAGGTTCGAGTCCTCGAAGAGGGCGGTGAGCGACTCTCGCTGAGCCGTGTCCAGCTGCGCCCAGCGCACGATGTGGATGCCGCTCGCCGCCAGGGCTGGCACCATCTCGTCCTGGAAAAGGCGTGCGTGGCGGAGAGCGAGATCCGCGGTGCGCTCCCCGATGCGCGCCAGCTGCTCGATGGCGGTCAGGCCGTCGGTCGACCGAGTCGTTCCCAGGCCCGCCGCCTCCTGGCGCCGCAGGCCGGCGACCCGCACCTGGTAGAACTCGTCGAGGTTGCTGGCGAAGATGCTCACGAACCGCGCGCGCTCCAGCAGCGGCATGCCCGGGTCTTCCGCCAGCTGCAGGACGCGCTCGTTGAGGTCCATCCACGACAGCTCACGGTTCAGGTACCGCTCTTGCGGCGCCTTGGCGCGACGAGGTGCAGCCGCCCGAGCAGCGGTGGGGCGCCGGGCGACCGACGTGGTGGCCATACGAACCTCCAGCCTAGGTCCGGAACGTTAACGTACGTTCATGGGGCACGACCAATGGCAGCTCTGGCGCCGTCCGGCCGTCAGCGCGTTTTGACACGAGCTTGATCTTGCTCCCATACGGTCGCGACCGTGACCGGCGAGAAAGTCCTGTTTGTCTGCACCCACAACAGTGCCCGTTCCCAGATGGCCGAGGCCATGCT
This sequence comes from Chloroflexota bacterium, assembly GCA_005882055.1. Classification (GTDB taxonomy): domain Bacteria; phylum Chloroflexota; class Limnocylindria; order QHBO01; family QHBO01; genus CF-82. The sequence continues at coordinate 2,752 of VBGQ01000208.1, read as the reverse complement.
GCGGGCCTGGGGAGGTGAGGCATTCGAAGCCTTCAGCGCAGGCTCGCAAGCGACCGAGCTTCGTCCCGAAGCCGTTGCGGTCATAAAGTCCTGTTCGTCTGCACCCACAACAGTGCCCGTTCCCAGATGGCCGAGGCCATGCTGCGGGCCTGGGGAGGTGAGGCATTCGGGGGGCGACCAGCCAGCAAGGATGGCCGCCTTCAGGGCGGCCCGCGACGAGCTGCGCAACCGCATCCGTTTCCTGATCCTCACCGCCGGGCGAGAGGAGCTCGGACATCCCGCGGCCGAACGTATCCCGGAGCAGCACGCCTGATTTAACACAGGCTTCACCAGCCACTAAGGCTGCGTTAAGCGCCGGCTCCGACGCTCGTTGTGTCAGCCCGGGGCGTGCCGCGCCCTGGTCCAGCGCACCCAAGGAGAGATCGATTGAACGTCCGCACGCAGTGGCGACCGCTCCTTGCGCTCGCCGTCACCGCGAGCCTGCTCCTCGCCGCCTGCTCGAGCAACACCGGCTCATCCGCCAGCGCCAGCACCTCTGGTTCAAGCGGGCCGATGGATCTCAACACGGTTCCACCAAAGCCGGACTACTCGGGGACCATCGCCGCTGACGGTGCAACCTTCCCGCAGCCAGTTTATGAACAGTGGACGCAGGACTACGCCAACGAGACCGGCATTCAGATCAGCTACACCGGCGGCGGATCGGGCCAGGGCGTCAAGGACATCACCGCCAACGTCGTGCAGTTCGCCGGCTCAGACGCGCCGCTCAAGCCTGACGAGAAGACGGCCGCAGAGGCCAAGGGCGGACCGATCTTTCACATCCCAACCGTCTTCGGCGCGATCGTGATGGCCTACAACCTGCCCGGCCTGAGCAAGCCGCTGAACTTCAGTGCTGAGGTCATCGGCAAGATCTACACCGGCGCCATCAAGACCTGGGACGACCCCGCGATCAAAGCCGACAACCCGGATGCGACTCTCCCAAGCACCGCGATCACCGTGGCCCATCGGTCAGACGGCTCCGGCACGACCAATGCCTTCACCACCTGGCTCTGCAAGGTCAGCCCCGAGTGGAAGGCCAAGGTCAACCCCTGCAGCGGCAAGGAGGTCACCTGGCCGGTGGGACTGGGCGGCAAGGGGAATGCCGGGGTGAGCTCGACGATCACCACCAACCAGGGCGCCATCGGTTACATCGAGCTCGCCTACGCGATGCAGAACAACGTGCCGTTCGGGAACGTCCAGAACTCGGCTGGCACCTTCATCATGCCGTCGCTTGACAGCGTGGCGGCCGCGGCCAAGTTCGACACAATCCCGCCGGACCTGACATTCGACGTTTCCGGATCGAGCCAGCCCGACGCCTACCCGATCGTCACCGCCACCTGGATCCTCGTCTTCCAGAACCAGGACAAGGTCAGCCAGGACGAGAAGCGGTCGGACGCCGTGGTCCACTTCCTGATCTGGGCGCTCGACAAGGGCGGCGACTCGGCCAAGTCCCTTGGGTATGCAACCCTGCCTGACGCTCTCAAGAAGGCGGCGCTCGAGAAGATCGCCACGATCAGCTGGAATGGGACGCCCATCGTCAACAGCCTCTACAAGTAGCTCTGTGCATCCGACCCTGCAGCGGGCGGCGTCTCCGCGACGCCGCTCGCTCCAAATTCCGGGTCCGATGCGACAGCCTCTAGACTGCTGAGACATTCATGACCGCGCAGACCGCCCCCGCGCAGACGCGCCCTGTTCAGAGTCCGGCCGCGCTGATTCGCCGCCGTGGGCTGAGCCCGGGAGACCCGATCCTCGCGTGGAGCGTGCGCGCGCTCTCCTGGCTCGCGCTCGCCGCCGTCGTGTTGATGCTGGTGAACACGGCCATCCACTCAGCGAAGCTGCTCGAGCACGAGTCGGTCTGGGACTTCGTCACTGGCGCGGTCTGGCAGCCCGCCAGCACCGTGTACGGCGCACTGCCGTTCGTGTACGGCACCTTGGTGACTTCGCTCATCGCCTTGATCCTTGCCGTTCCGCTTGGGCTCGGCGCGGCCCTGCTCGTGAACGAGTATCTGCCTCGGCCGGTCGCTGCTCCTGTCGCGTATGCCATCGAATTGCTGGCGGCAGTGCCATCGGTGGTCTACGGGTTCTGGGGGATCATCGTGGTGATCCCCGCGTTGCGACCCATCCAGGAGGCGGTGGCTGGGTCACCTCTGGGAACAATCCCAATCTTCGCGGGACCCATCGCCGGGCCAAGCTACCTGGTGGCCGGCGTCGTCCTCGCGATCATGATCCTGCCGATCATCACCTCGGTGGCGCGCGATTCCATCAACGCGACGCCGCGTCTGCAGCGGGAGGGCGCGCTGGCACTCGGTGCGACACATTGGGAGACGATCCGCAACGTCGTTCTTCCATTCGCCCGCGGCGGGATCTTCGCCGGGATCATCCTTGGACTCTCGCGGGCAATCGGTGAGACGATCGCCGTAGTCTTCGTGATCGGCAACCAGCCCCAGATCAATGGTTCGATCTTCGCTCCGGGCTACTCGCTCCCATCGGTCATCGCCTCAGAGTTCGCGGAGGCGAACCAGCCGTTCCACTCCGAAGCGCTCATTGCCCTGGGAGTGATCCTGTTCGTGATCTCGTTCGCGGTGAACGTTGCCGCCCGCACGGTCGTGTCGCGCTTCGAAGCGCGCGCCGGAGGGGCCGATGTTCGCTGAGGGCAGGCTGCGGCGCACGGGCAACCGGCGCCGGCTGACCGATCGTGCGATCTACGCGCTCTGCA
>VBGQ01000011.1 GCA_005882055.1 Chloroflexota bacterium | reverse complement strand
CCTGCTTGGTCGTGATCTGGACCACCTCCGGCCGCTCGTGGAGCGTGGACGCCACCGAGTCGGCCATCTTTGGGTCGGTCAGCAGGATCTCGATGCTGGCGTAGATCGAGATCTTGTGCTCCGGATCTTTGCCGAGCTCCAGCTTCTGCCCGCGCTGGGCGTAGACCTCCTTCAGGCGCTCCAGGGCCTCGTCGGGGCTGACGTAGTGCACGCTCTTGACGCCCGGCAGCGCCTCTGTGTACGTGATAAGTGCATCGAGCTGGGCGGAGGTCAGATCCGGCTGATCGGGCTTGCCGACGAGCTGCGCGGTCACGCCGACCTTGCTCTCGATGAAGGTGAGCCCGCTGTTCAGACCGGTGATCACGATGTACAGGCCCGAGAGCAGGACGAGCATCAGCACCACGGTCGCGGTGGTTGCGAGGCTCATCATCGCGTTGCGCCAGAAGCCCTGCCAGGCGCGGACCACGCTGAAGCCGATGAAGCGCAGGAAGCCCATCGGTCAGTACTCGCGCTCGTAGGCGGCTTCCGGCTCGTCGCGCACCAGCTTGCCGTCCTCGAGCGCCAGCACCCGACGGCGCATGGCGTTGACGATCTCCTGGTTGTGCGTGGCCATCAGCACCGTTGTCCCCAGCACGTTGATCTGGATCAGCAGCTGGATGATCTCCCAGCTGGTGACCGGGTCGAGGTTCCCGGTCGGCTCGTCGGCGATCAGGATCGCGGGATCGTGGACGAGCGCACGCGCGATAGCGACGCGCTGCTGTTCCCCGCCCGAGAGCTGGGTGGGCAGGTGGTCGGCGTGTTGGTGCAGGCCGACCAGGTTGAGGAGCATGGGCACGCGGCGGCGGATCTCCGCACCGGACGTGCCGGTCACCTCCAGCGCGAACGCCACGTTCTCGAAGACGGTCTTGGCGGGCAAGAGACGGAAATCCTGGAAGACGATCCCGATCCGACGCCGAAGCCGCGGCACCTCGCGCCGGCGGAGCCGGGCCAGGTCCTTGCCGGCCACGATCACCCGGCCGCCGGTGGGTTGCACCTCGCGGATGAGCAGCTTGATGAAGGTCGTCTTGCCGGCGCCCGAGGCACCCACCAGGAACACGAAGTCGCCCCGCGGAATCGTCACATCGACGTCGGAGAGGGCGGTCTTGCCGTTGGGATAGGTCACGGCCGCATCGAGCATGGTGATGACCGCCTCGCGCGTGGCCGCGGCTTCGCGCCCAGTCGCCGCAGCGGCCAGCTCCTCGCTCGTCATCGGTCTCGCGGTCGCACTCATCGAGCCGCCTTCTCTCCAGCTTCACCGATGCGCGGCCGCAGATACCCGTCAATGAACTCGTCGATCTCCCCGTCGAGCACCGCGGTCGGGTTGGAGGTCTCCACGCCGGTGCGCAGGTCCTTGACCATGGTGTACGGCTGCAGGACGTAGCTGCGGATCTGGTTCCCCCATCCCGCTTCGACGTGGACGCCCCGCAGGCGTGCCATCTCGACCTCGCGCTCCTCCATCTGGCGCTCAAGGAGTCGCGCACGGAGCATGGCCATGGCACGCTCGCGGTTCTGGATCTGGCTGCGCTCGTTCTGGCAGGTCACCACGATTCCGGTGGGCAGGTGGGTGATGCGCACCGCCGAGTCGGTCTTGTTGACGTGCTGGCCTCCAGCCCCCGAGCTGCGATAGGTGTCGACCCGCAGGTCATCGTCGCGGATCTCAACCTCCGTGTCCTCGGGCACCTCGGGCATCACCTCGACCAGCGCGAAGCTGGTATGGCGTCGCTTCTGCGAATCGAAGGGGCTGATGCGCACCAGGCGGTGGACGCCGCGCTCGGACTTGAGACGTCCGTAAGCCCAGCGCCCCGTCACGCTGAACGTCACCGACTTGAGGCCGGCCTCCTCGCCCTCGGTCTGGTCCAGGATCTCGGTCTTGTAGCGGTTGCGCTCAGCCCAGCGCAGGTACATGCGCAACAGCATTTCAGCCCAGTCCTGGCTCTCCGTGCCTCCTGCACCGGCGTGGACCGATACGATCGCCGGCGACGCGTCGTGCGGCTCGGAGAGGAGCAGCTGCCCCTCCATGCGCGTCCAATCCGCCTGGAGTGCAGCCAGGTCCCGCTCCAGGTCCGGCGTCAGCGAGGCAGATCCGGCCGGATCGTCCGCAGCAAGCTCCGCGATCTCGGCCAGGCCCCGCGCTCGCTCCTCCAGGCCGCGCCACGCACCGATCTCTTCGCGCAGCTCATCGGCACGGCGCAGCAGGGACTGCGCAGCGCCGGGGTCCTCCCACAGGCTGGGATCGCCCGAGCGACGATCTAGATCGTCGAGCTCGGTCTGCTTGGCGGGCAAGTCAAAGCCGCACCGCCGTGTCGGCCACGAGGCGCGCCAGTCGCAGCGCCTCGTCCTTAATTGCGTCCAAGGGGTTCCACCACCGTCAGTTCGATCTCGGTCAGCCGCACGCTCTTGTTCCGGATCTTCGCCGGGTTGACGCACGGGCAGTAGGTCTGCCGCGGGCAGACCCCGCAGTTGCCATCACAATCAAGCGTTGCGGCATAGGCGCAGCGCATGCAGTCACGTTCACATTGGATGAGGTCTTCGTAGGGGACCGATGGGTCTCTGAAGCGGGTGACCAGCGGAAGCTCTGTTGCCGGAGTGGGGAGTGGTTCGGCGACTCGACTGGCGGCGGTCAGCTGCTTCACGAAGCTCTCCATGTATGGCGAGTACGACGGGATCACCTTGCCCCGCGGTCTCTGTTCCGACCATCCTAGCTTCTTCTCGCCATCCTGAACAGGGGGGTATTTGTCCTGTTTTCCGCACGGATGCGGGATATTTTGGTCACCGCGCGGCGCTCGTCCGCCGCAACACGAGTCCGCAACACCGTCGCACAGAGCCCCGGGTTTGCCGGCGAAATGTATGACAAATGGCCCGATGGTTGGCAGAGGCAGGTGGTCCGGGCTGCCGCCGCGCGAGGTCTCTCTCAGGCCTCCGGCGTCGGCGTCAGACCCCGTGGCACTTCTTGTACTTCTTGCCCGAACCGCACCAGCAGGGGTCGTTGCGCCCGATCTTGGCGCTCCGCTGCGCTGACATCGCTGCGACCGCTCCACCGCCGACCGCGGTCGATGTCACCGCTGCTGCGCTGCCGGGCGGGCTCATCCCCCCGGGCAGCGTCCCGTCCACACCATCGCCGGTGACGTCGGGGCGGCTCTCCTGCATGCGTCGTACCGGCTGCGCCGGCGGCTGCACCACGCTGACCCGGAAGATGGTGTGGGTCACGTCGTGACGGATGGTCGACTTGAGCTCGTCGAACATCCGGTACGCCTCGATCTTGAACTCGTTGAGGGGCTCCCGCTGGCTGTAAGCCCGGAGCCCGATGCCGCGCCGCATGTCGTCGACTGCGGTGAGGTGCTCGACCCACAGCGAGTCGATGACCCGCAGCAGGACGAGGCGCTCGAGAACGGGGAGTCCCTGCTCGCCGGCCTCCTGCTGCTTGCCGGCGTACGCCTCCTCGACGCGGCCGACGAGCGCGTCCTCCAGTGCCGCGGGATCCCGCGCCTCGTCGATGATCGCCAGGTCCGATGCCGTGAGCGTGGGGACCATCGCCGACAGCTGCACCTTGAGCCCGTCCCGGTTCCATTCCGAGGCGAACTCCGACGAGGTCGCTGCCGCGACCAGGTCGTGGACCTCGTCGCCGAGCATGGCCAGGATCGTCGGCGAGAGGTCGTCGGAGCGAAGGATCCGCTCTCGCTCGTGGTAGATCGTCTCGCGCTGCCGATTGATGACGTCGTCGTACTCGACGACGTGCTTGCGGGTATCGAAGTTGTAGCCCTCGACGCGCGTCTGGGCACCCTCGATGGTGCGGCTCACCATCCCGGACTCCAGCGCCGTATCGTCATCGAAACCGAGGCGACCCATGATGCTGCTCACCCGGTCGCTGGCGAAGCGACGCATCAGGTCATCCTCGAGGGAGAGGTAGAAGCGGCTGCTCCCGGGATCGCCCTGCCGGCCGGCCCGACCCCGCAGCTGGTTGTCGATGCGCCGCGCCTCGTGGCGCTCCGTTCCCACGATGTGCAGGCCGCCCGCAGCGACCACCTTCTCGCGGTCCTCCTCGCAGTTGCGTTTCGCCTCCTCGAGCGCAACCCGGTACTCCTCCGGCGCCGCATCGATGACGCTGGTCCCCTTCTTGTGCAGGATCTCGGCGGCCATCATCTCCGGGTTGCCGCCGAGCAGGATGTCCGTCCCGCGGCCGGCCATGTTGGTCGCGATGGTGACCGCACCGGATCGGCCCGCCTGCGCCACGATCTCCGCCTCGCGCTCGTGGAACTTGGCGTTGAGCACGTTGTGCTTGATGCCGCGCCGCTTGAGCATCTCCGACAGCATCTCGCTGATCTCGACGCTGACCGTCCCAACAAGCACCGGCCGGCCCAGTTCGTGCTCGGCGACGATCTCGTCCACGACCGCGTTCCATTTGCCGCTCTGCGCACGGAAGACGAGGTCGGCGAAGTCGTCCCGGACCATCTCGCGGTTGGTGGGAATGACCACCACCTCGAGCCCGTAGATCTTGCTGAACTCCTCCCCCTCGGTCTCGGCGGTCCCGGTCATGCCCGAAAGCTTGTGATACATGCGGAAATAGTTCTGGAACGTGATCGTCGCGAGGGTCTGTGACTCGCTCTGGATCTTGACGTTCTCCTTGGCCTCGATGGCCTGGTGGAGGCCCTCACTCCAGCGCCGGCCGGGCATCAGGCGACCTGTGAACTCGTCGACGATCACCACCTCGGCGTCCTTGATCACGTAGTCGCGGTCCAGCTTGTAGAGCGCCTCGGCTTTGAGGGCCTGTTCGAGGTGGCGCGCCAGGCTGAAGTCGTCCTCGAACATGTTCTCGACCCCGAGCCAGCGCTCCATCTTGTCGGTGCCGGCCTCGGTGATGGCCACCTGCTTGAACTTCTCGTCGAGGATGTAGTCCTCTTCCGGGCGCAGGCGTGGGACGAGCCGCGCGAACTGGACGTACTTGTCGGCCGATTCCTGCGCGACACCCGAGATGATGAGCGGCGTCCGAGCCTCGTCGATCAGGATGTTGTCGACCTCGTCCACGATCGCGAAGAAATGCCCGCGCTGGACTCGTTCCCCAAGATCGATCACCAGGTTGTCGCGCAGGTAGTCGAAGCCGAACTCGTTGTTGGTGCCGTACGTCACGTCGGCGGCGTAGGCCTCCTGGCGAGGGACCGGCCGCAGGTCCTGGAGCCGTTCATCCGAGGCGGGGAAGGTTGGATCGAAGACGTAGGCAGCGTCGTGCTGGATGCTGCCGACGCTCATCCCCAATCGGTGGAAGACGAGCCCGATCCACTGCGCGTCCCGCTTGGCGAGGTAGTCGTTGACGGTCACGACGTGGACGCCGCGGCCCGTGAGCCCGTTGAGATAGGCGGCCAGCGGCGCGACGAACGTCTTTCCCTCGCCGGTCTTCATCTCCGCGATCTGGCCGCGATGCAGGACCATGGCACCCAGCATCTGGACGTCGTAGTGGCGCTTCCCGAGCGCGCGGTTCATCGCCTCGCGCACGGCTGCGAAGGCATCCGGCAGAAGCTCATCGAGCGCCTCGTTGATCAGGCGCAGCTCCCGCGTGCGCTGCTCCTTGCGGCGCTCGGCGAGCGCCGCCGGGTCCCTGGCGGTGAGCTCGGAATCCTCATCGAGAGCCTCGAGCGCTGCGACATCCACGGAACCCTCGTCCGCATCGGGTGTGTCGCCATTGCGGTGCGGCGCTCGCAGCTCCATCGGTATCAGGAGCTCGCCGACCTTGTCGCGCAGCCGCGCGCGGAGCTCGGCGGTCTTGGCCATGAGCTCGTCGTCGGAGAGCGCCGCATAGGCCGGCTCGAGCGCGTTGATCTCGGCCACCATCGGCTCCAGCCGGCGGACCTCGCGCTCGTTGGAATCCACCAGCCGGGAGAGGAACTTCATCATCGGGGAAGCGAGTATATCCCCCGGGTGAACAGCTACCGCCCGGGAGCTCAGGCGGTCAGGAGCTCAGGCGTGGCCTCCGAGGGCCTCTGCAGGCCGCAGAGACCGATGGTGATCTCCAGCTCGGCGAGGAAGCCGCGCAGGAAGTCGGTCAGCGCTTCCGATCCGCCGATCCCCAGGGCGTAGGCGTATGGGCGGCCGATCAGCACCGCCCGAGCCCCGAGAGCGATCGCCTTGAGCGCGTCGGAGCCGCTCCGGATTCCGCCGTCGAACAGGATCGGGATGTCGCCCCCGACCGCGTCGACCACGGTCGGCAATGCGTCGAGCGAGCCGATGGCACCGTCCACCTGGCGGCCGCCGTGGTTGGAGACGACGATCCCGTCCACGCCCGCGTCGAGCGCGCGCCGCGCATCATCGGGATGCTGGATCCCCTTGAGCACGATCGGCAGCGAGGTGATCTCCCGCAGGAAGGGGAGGTCGGACCAGGTCAGCGTGGGGTTGGCGAAGACCTCGGCCCAATGCGCGATCGCAGGCCGCGGATCCTCCTCGGGTGGAACCGGCAGCTGGGATCGAAAGACCGGATCGGTCAGATAGTTCGCGATCCCATCGCCGTGCAGGAACGGCAGGAAGCCGTGCTCCAGGTCCCGGGGCCGCCAAGCGAGCTGGAAGGTGTCCACGGTCAGCACGATCGCGCCGTAGCCGGAGGCCTCGGCCCGTTGCACGAGCGAGCGGCATACCTCCCGATCGCGGGGCCAGTAGAGCTGGAACCAGCGCGCCACCTCGCCCGCCGCTGTGGCCACGGTCTCCATGGGGTTGGAGGAAACCGTGCTCAGGATGAACGGCACGCCGGTCGCCCGGGCAGCGGCGGCAATGCCGAGCTCGCCATCGGTGTGGACGATGCCAATTGCGCCGATGGGGGCCATGAGCACCGGAGCCGGCAGGCGCGTTCCGAGCAGCTCGGTCTCCAGGCTGCGGCTTGCGACACCGCGCAGGTGGCGCGGGATCAGCTGCCGCCGGTCCAGCGCGGCGCGGTTGGCAGCGACCGTCGCCTCCGTGCCAGCTCCGCCGGCGACGTAGCCGAACGCCTCGGGGCTGAGGAGCTCGCTGGCGCGCTGCTCCAGGCCTGAGGGTGTCAGCGGGATCGCGGGCCGAGCGCCGCCGACCCCTGCGACATAGATCTCGTTTTGGTACGCCGCGAAGGGGAGGGACTCTGGCTCGGTCGACACCTCGAGGGCTCTGCCTAGCCCTCGACCGGCACCGGATACGGCTGGTCCGCCTCGTCCTCCGCGTGGGCGTCCCAGAAGGTCATCTCCTCGACGAGCTGGACCTCTGAGCTGAAGAGCGCACCGACGCTTTCGCCGCGATGGATGCGACGGATCGCCTCGCCGAACAGCGGAGCGACGGACAGGACGGTGATCCTCGATCCGTCTGCGGTCGCGGGCAGCGGGATGGTGTCGGTGACGATCACCTCGGTGATCGGGGATTCCATGATCCGTTGGAGCGCGGGTCCGGAGAAGACCCCGTGGGTGGCCAGGGAGTAGATCTCGCGAGCGCCGTTGGCCACCAGCGCCGTGACGGCCTCAACCAGCGAGCCGGCGGTGTCGATCTCGTCGTCGATGATCACCGCGTTCTTGCCGTCCACTTCGCCGATGATGTTCATCAGCTCCGTCTTGTCCTCGTTCCCGACCCGGCGCTTCTCGACGATGGCCAGCGGCGCCCCCAGGATCTCCGCGAAGTTGCGCGCCTTCTTGGCGAAGCCGAGCTCGCTGACGACCACCATGTCGTCGAGGTCCTTGGCCAGGATGTAGCGCGACAGGATGTTGATGGCGGTCAGCTCGTCGACCGGGATGGAGAAGAAGCCCTGGATCTGGCCCTGATGCAGATCCATGGTCAGGACCCGGTCGGCACCCGCCACCGTCAGCATGTCGGCGACCAGGCGCGCGGTGATCGGGACCCGGGGCTGGTCCTTCTTGTCGGAGCGCCCGTAGCTGTAGAAAGGCATCACCGCGGTGATGCGGCCCGCCGACGCGCGCTTGAAGGCGTCGATCATGATCAGCAGCTCCATGATCGACTGGTTCACCGGGCGGCAGGTGGGCTGGACGAGGAAGACGTCCTGCTCCCGGACGTTCTCCAGCACGCGGACGAAGATGTTCTCGTTGGCGAACTGGAAGACCTCGACGTCGCCCATGCGCGTCTTCAGGTACCGGCAGATGTCCTCCGCCAGGGGTCGGTTCGCGTTTCCGGCGTAGATGCTGAACTCGTCGGCGTACACGTGGCTCTCCTGGGGCCGATCTCGCGCGAGTGATTCTACCGGCTCGCGCGCCACGTTCAGCCCGCGGCCGGCGGCGGCTCCGTCGAATCCGCCTCTGCGTCGTCCTCCTGCACGGGGCGATCGTCCACGAACACCGCGATCGACACGATCCGGTCGTCATCGGTCGGCTTCATGACCGTCACCCCCCGGCTCGCGCGCCGGTATCGGTTCACGCTGCTCACCTCGGTGCGCAGGATGGTGCCTTCCTGCGTGATGAGCATCATCTCCTCGTCCTCGCGGCCCACGATGCGGATCGCTGCAACGTCACCGGTCTCCGCGTTGAGCGAGTTGGCGATGACCCTGGACCGGAACCACGACCTCCATGCCGATCACCTCGTCCCCGGCCCGCAGGCGGATCCCGGTAACTCCCATCGTGTCCCGACCCATCGGCCGCACCTCGTCCTCGTGGAAGCGGGCGGCCTGTCCCTTGCGGGTGGCCAGGATGATGTCGCCATGCCCGTCGGTGACGCCGACCCAGCGCAGCTCGTCGCCGCCGATCAAGTTGATGGCGATCAGCCCGTTGGCGCGGATCTTGGCGTACTCGGCAAGCGAGGTCTTCTTGATCTTCCCGCCGCGCGTGGCCATCACCATGTAGTGGTCGGGCTCGAAGCGGGGCAGGCTGACGATGGCACTCACGTACTCGCCGGACTCGACCTGCACTCCGGGCAGGTTGATGATCGGCAGTCCCTTCGCCTGGCGGCTCGCCTCGGGAAGCGCGTGGACCTTCGTGATGAAGACCCGCCCGCGGTTGGTGAAGAAGAGGATGTTGTCGTGGGTGTTGGCCACCAGCAGGTGCTGTACCGCGTCTTCTTCGCGGGTCAGCATGGCGAGCTTGCCGCGGCCTCCGCGGCGCTGGCTTCGGAATGTCCCAATCTGCTGCCGCTTGATGTAGCCCCGCTGGGAGAGCGTGACCACCACGTCCTCCGCGGCGATCAGGTCTTCGTCGGTGAGCTCGCGGTTGGCGTCGGCCTGGATGCGTGTCTTGCGCTCGTCGCCGTACTTGCGCTTTAGCTCGCCGAGCTCGTCCTTGATGACGATCAGCATCTTGCGCGGGTTCGCGAGCAGGTCCTCGAGCTCGGCGATCAGCCGGATGACCGATTCATACTCGTCCTCGATCTTCTTGCGCTCGAGGGCAGCAGGTTGGGCAAACGAGCTGGAAGGGTGAGCGGCTCGCGGAGTCGGCCGTCGTAGTTGTCCTGGAAGTCGACCGTGTCCTTCTCGATCTCGGCGAGCATCTCGTCGGCGATCAGCGCCATGCGGGCTTCCGTGTAGCGCATGGCCGCGGGTGGGTCGCCATCCACCGACCCGAAGTTGCCCTGGCCGTCGACGAGCGCGAGCATGTTCGAGCTGAAGCTGGTCTGCAGCTGCGTGTGCTTGAAGAGCTGCTGCATCACGGTGTGCGGGCTCCCGTCGCGCTTCACCTCGACCACGATGCGCATGCCGGTCCTGTCGCTTTCGTCGCGAATGTCGCTGACGTCGGTGATGCGGCGGTTGCCCACCAGGTCCGCCATCTTCTCGATGAGCGAGGTCTTGTTGACCTGGTATGGCAGCTCGGTGACCACCACCGCCATGCGCCCAGGACGAACCTCCTCGAACGTGACCTGCCCGCGGATGATCACGCGCCCGCGACCGGTGGCATACATGTGCCGGATCGCGTCCTGCCGCTCCTTTTCGCCGGTCACGGTGTTCTTCACGTCCTCGAAGCGGAAGATCGTGCCGCCGGTGGGGAAGTCCGGGCCATGAACGACCTCGCACAGCTCGTCGGCGCTCATCTCCGGGTTATCGATGAGGCGAATGACGGCGTCGCAGATCTCGTTCAGGTTGTGCGGCGGAATGTTGGTGGCCATCCCGACCGCGATTCCCGAGGATCCGTTGATCAGCAGGTTGGGCAAACGAGCTGGGAGGGTGAGCGGCTCGCGGAGTCGGCCGTCGTAGTTGTCCTGGAAGTCGACCGTGTCCTTCTCGATCTCGGCGAGCATCTCGTCGGCGATCAGCGCCATGCGGGCTTCCGTGTAGCGCATGGCCGCGGGTGGGTCGCCATCCACCGACCCGAAGTTGCCCTGGCCGTCGACGAGCGGATATCGAAGGCTGAAGTCCTGGGCCAGTCGCACCAGCGTGTCGTACAGGGCGAGGTCGCCGTGGGGGTGGTACTTGGCCATCGTCTCGCCGACCACGCCCGCGCACTTGCGATAGGCGCTCGTCGAGCGCAGGCCCATCTCGTGCATCGTGTACAGAATTCGCCGATGGACCGGCTTCAGGCCGTCGCGGATATCGGGAAGGGCGCGCGCCACGATGACGCTCATCGCGTAGTCGATGTACGCGGAGCGCATCTCGTCCTCGATCGCTACGTCGCGCACCGTGCCGCCTGCGTCGATTGCCATGCCTCTCTGGGTCGCTCCTCGCTCAGCTCAGGGTTTGGTCAAGCGCATCGTTCGAGGGGCCGCGCCTGTCGCGTTTGTCGCTATTCACGCCGCGCTCCCGCGGCCGGAAGCTCCACCGGCATTCCGTACCGTTCCTTGAGCTCCCGCTTCTCGGACGGGCTGGCGCCCAGGAACCGGCCATCCGCCTCCGCGATCATCCGACCATCCTCGCCGCGCACGTCTCCGTGCACCGCGTAGATGCGGCGCCGGCGACTGGTGACCCGCGCCTCCGCGGTCAGCAGCTCCCCGGGATTGGCTGGTGCTCGGTACCGAAGGTGCATTTCCGCGGTCACCGCCCAGGAGTCGTAGCTGGACGGAGCCCAGGCCATCACCTCGTCGAGCAGCGTGGCCAGGATCCCTCCGTGAATCTTGTCCTCCCAGCCGACGTAGTCCTGGCCGGCACGCCACTCGGTGCGGGCCGTTCCAGCGCCGAGCTCGATCTCGAGGCGCATGCCGATCGCGTTCTGGCCGCCACACGCGAAGCAGTTGTGGTCCGCGAACGCGTAGCGGCGGCCGTCCTGGCCCTGGATGACCCGGCTGGTCTGCTCGCCCTGCGCCTGCGGCGTCGCCGAGCTCACCAGGGATCGTCCCCATCATCGTCCCAGCTCAGGCCGTCGTCGTCATCCCGGCTGCGCCGCAAACAGTGATCGGCGATGGCCAGCGCGAATGCGTGGCTGACCGCGTAGCCGTCCCGGAGCAGGTTCACGGCATCGCGGCGTTCACCGACGCCATTCGATTCGAGGAGCGCGCACCATTCCTCGAGGGATCGGCCGGTCTTGCTTGGCACCTGGCGAATGTCGGCGACGTGTCGTGATGGCATGTGGATCTGCTCGTGCTGCTCCCGTTCGATTCAGATGTCCAGGTTGCGGACCTTGCGCGCCTCACCCCGGATGAAGTCCCGGCGCGGCTCGACGCGCTCGCCCATCAGCGTGCTGAAGACCTCGTCCGCCTCGCCGGCATCGGCGACTTCCACACGCAGCAGGGTGCGGGTCTCCGGGTTCATCGTCGTTTCCCACAGCTGCCCCGGATTCATCTCGCCGAGGCCCTTGAATCGCTGGACGGTGACGTTCTTGGTCTTCCCGTCCCGCGACAGCTCCTTGATCGCCTGCTCGCGCTCCTTCTCGTCCTTGGCATAGCGCGTCACCTTGCCGGTGCTGACGCGGTAGAGCGGCGGCTGGCATAGGAACAGGTAGCCGTTGTCGATCACTTGCGGCATGTGCCGGTAGAAGAAGGTGAGGAGCAGCGTGCTGATGTGTGCCCCGTCGACATCGGCGTCACTCAGGAGGCAGATGCGGTGGTAGCGCAGCTTGGACAGATCGAAGGTTTCGCCGATGCCCGCGCCAAGGGCGATCACCAGCGGACGGATCTTGTCGCTCGAGAGCACCCGATCCAAGCGCGCCTTCTCGACGTTGAGCATCTTGCCGAACATCGGCAGCACCGCCTGGAAGCGGCGGTCGCGCCCTTGTTTCGCCGATCCGCCCGCGGAGTCGCCCTCGACGATGTACAGCTCGCTCTGGGCCGGATCGCGCTCCTGGCAGTCCGCCAGCTTGCCGGGAAGCGCCATCCCCTCCAGGGCGCCCTTGCGAATGACGAGGTCGCGCGCCTTGCGGGCGGCCTCCCGTGCGCGGGCCGCGGTGAGCGACTTCTCGACGATGCGCCGCCCGTCCGCGGGGTTCTCCTCGAGGTGCTGGACGATCCCATCGGTCACTACCGCCTGCACGATGCCCTTGACCTCGGCATTCCCCAGCTTGGCCTTGGTCTGGCCCTCGAACTGCGGATCGGTGAGCTTGACGCTGATGACCGCGGTCAGGCCCTCGCGCACATCGTCGCCTGACAGGTTGGCCTCTTTCTCCGAGAGGGTGCCGGAACGGCGCGCCCAATCGTTGAGCGAGGTCGTCAGCGCCGCGCGAAAGCCCGTGACGTGCGTGCCGCCGTCCACGGTGTTGATGTTGTTGGCGAACGCCAGCACGTTCTCGGCGAACCCGTCGTTGTACTGCAGCGCGACCTCCACGCTGGTGCCGTCCACGACGCGCTCCACGTGGATGGGCCGCGGGTTGAGCGTCTCGCGTCGCCGGTTGAGATGCCGTACGAAGGAGGTGACACCGCCCTCGAAGTAGAAGTTCTTCTCGCGGTCGCTGCGCTCGTCGCGGAGCCTGATCCAGAGCCCCTTGTTCAGGTAGGCCGATTCCCGCAGGCGCGTGGCGATCAGCTCCCAGGAGAAGTCGAGCGTGTCGAAGATCTCCGCATCCGGCCGGAAGACCGTGCGCGTGCCACTGGTCCGATGCCAGGCGGGATCGAGACCGCGATTGGCTTCCTTGGCACTGCCACTCTGCCGCACCGTGGAGCGTGGGTCTCCGCGGACGTAGTCCTGGACCCAGCGCTTGTTGTCGCGCAGGACCTCGACGTGCATATCCGATGAGAGCGCGTTGACCACGCTGACGCCCACCCCGTGCAGGCCGCCGGAAACCTTGTAGCCGCCTCCGCCGAACTTGCCCCCTGCATGCAGCACGGTGTGCACGACCTCCAGGGCGCTCTTCCCTGACGCGTGCCGGCCGGTGGGGATGCCGCGGCCGTCGTCGACCACCTCCACGCTGCCGTCCGCGTGGATCGTGACGTCGATCCGTGACGCGACCTCGGCCATCGCCTCGTCAATGCTGTTGTCGACCACCTCCCAGACGAGCTGGTGCAGGCCACGGGAGTCGGTCGAGCCGACGTACATTCCCGGCCGCTTGCGAACGGCCGTGAGGCCCTCGAGGACCTGGATGGTGGCGGCCGTGTACTCGTCTTCGGACTTGGCGCGCCGCGTGCGCCGAACGGGCTGTGCGGTCATGGCTGCACCTCGTCCGGCGCGGGATGGATCGCGATCGGTGCCTGCGCGGGCGGATCCTCGGCCGGGCTGGGCGTGGCCGCCGTGCCGCGCGAGATGATGGTGTAGATGCGATCCAGCTCCTCATCGGAGTAGAACTCGATGACGAGCCGGCCCCCGCGCCGTGACCTCGCGATTCCGACCCGGGTGGCGAGCAGCCCGCGCAGCTGGGCCTCAAGATCCTGCAGATCCGATGAGAGCGGCACGCGCGCGCGGCTCGGGCCCTGGCCGCGCCGCCGCCGGACGAGCTCTTCGGTCTGGCGGACCGAAAGATGGCGCTGCAGGACGACCTGCAGGACCGCTCGCTGCAGCTCCGGGACCGTGATCGCCGCGAGCGCCCGACCATGTCCCTCGCTGATGGCCCCGCTGACGATGGCAGCCCGCGTCTCCGATGCGAGGTCGAGCAGGCGCAGCGCATTTGAGATTGCCACGCGGCTCTTGCCGACCCGCTGGGCGACCTCCTCGTGGGTCAGTCCAAAGCGGTCGATCAGCTCGCGATAGGCCGCAGCCTCCTCGATCGCGTTCAGGTCGGCGCGCTGGACGTTCTCCACCAGGGCCAACTCCAGCAATCCCTCGTTGGAGCTGTCGCGAGTGACCGCCGGAATCGTGGCGAGCCCAGCCTGCTGCGCGGCGCGCAGCCGTCGTTCGCCCGCGATGAGCTCGTACCCGCCATCGGTCGTCATGTGCACGACGATCGGCTGGATCACGCCGTGCTCCGCGATCGACGCGGCGAGCTCGGCGAGCTCGTCCTCGTCGAATCGAGCCCGGGGCTGGTGCGGATTGCGCCCGATGCGGTCGACCGCCAGCTCCATGACGCCCGCTTCAGCGTCGGCACGTGGAATGAGCGCCTCGAGCCCTCGTGTAGGCCGTGGCTGGGGGCCTCGGCAAGGCGAACGGAGCGTGGGACAACCGTGTCAAAGACCGTTCCGTTCAGGTGCCGGCGAACCTCCGAGGCAACCTGCGCCGAGAGATTGGTGCGCGCGTCGTACATGGTCAGCAGCACACCCTCGATCTCAAGGCGTGGATTGAGGCCCTCGCGAACGAGGCGAATGGTGTTCAGCAGCTGGCTCATGCCCTCCAGGGCGTAGTACTCGGTTTGTATCGGAATCAAGACGCCGTCGGCGGCAGTCAGCGCGTTCACCGTCAACAGCCCCAACGAAGGCGGGCAGTCCACGAACACCCGTTCATATCGCCCGTTGAGGCCCGCCAGGCTCGCAGCAAGCCGACGCTCGCGAACCGGCACCTCGACGAGCTCCACCTCGGCCCCGGAGAGGGCCGCGCTGGACGGAATCAGGTCCAGCCCGGGGACGCGCGTGCCGACGGCCAGGTCGCCCATGGGAGTCCGCTCGATGAGTGCGTGGTAGACAGACCGATCCACGGTCCTGCGGTCGATGCCAAGGCCGCTGGTGGCGTTTCCTTGAGGGTCGAGGTCAATGACGAGGGTCGAGGTTCCGGAGAGCGCCAGATACGCCGCCAGGTTGATGACGGTGGTCGTCTTGCCGACTCCGCCCTTCTGGTTCGTACAGGCCGTGACCCTGGCCACAGGCACTCCGCTGCGAGTTCAGATGGGCCCCGTCATTGTACCAGTTTGACCCGTTATCCGCGGGTTACCGGCGCGTTATCGGGCGCCGCCACGAAGCGGATTTCGGCCATGCGGCCAAGGTGCGAGCCCAGCCTCCTCTCGTCGATGTTTCACGTGCAACAACGCCTCTATCTGAGGCCTCGGCGCAGCCCTGATCGGGCCCTTTTCCAGCCCGGTCGTGGCGCTCCAGACGGCGGCTATACTCCTGTGCGGCCCGCTCACCAGACCCGTTGAAAGGACCCAGGGGGACTCCCAATCACCTACTCCAGCATCCTCCTCGCCATCCTGGTCGGCATCGTCCACGCGGGCCTGGCGCCTGCCGTGCAGATAGGTGGTGTGATGCCCAACCTCGTGCTGGTGGCAGTCGTGCTGGTGACCACCAGCTTTGGCTTCAGCGTGGGCATCACCTGGGCCTTCTTGTCGGGGCTCGTCGCCAATCTGCTCATTCCCGAGCCCTTGGGCTCAATACCGCTGGCGCTGCTCCTGGTCGCCGCACTTGTCAGCGGAGGCGACCGGGTTCTTGGTCGCCTGGTGTGGGCCTATCCGATCCTGGCCGCATTCGCGGGGAGCATCGTGGCCGACCTGGTGAGCCTGGCCGCTCTCTCATTGGTCGGCAACGGCTCGCTCGGCACGACGGTGCCGCTCCAGCTCATCCTCTCGGCCGCCGTCCTCAACGCGGCGATCACCGGATTGTTGCTGGTGCCCATGCGCCTGGTGATCCTGCGGTACCGGCCGGAAGAGAAGCCGGCGTGGTGACCCGGACCGATGGCTGACCTCAACGAAGGCCGCATCGACCTGCCGCGCTCCCGAGCGCGGCTCATCGCATTCGCGGTCACCGCGGCCGTCCTCTTCGCTGCGCTGGGCGGTCGTCTCTTTCAGATGCAGGTCCTCAACGGGTCGCTCTATGCGGACCGCGCGGTGGCGGCGCGAACCATCGAGGTGCCGATCAAGGCGCCGCGCGGCCTGATCTTCGACCGCACCGGTCGGCCGGTCGCCGTCAACGTCCCCTCCTGGACCGTCGACGCAGTCCCGGCGGACCTGCCGGCAGTCCCGGCGGCTCGTGACGCCGTCCTCGCGCGCGTCGCCTCCAGCACGAGCTCCAAGGCGGCCGCGCTCAAGCAGCGCCTCGAGGCATTCCGCGGATCGCCGTACGACCAGGTCCCTCTCCTGCGGGGCATCACGCGCGACCAGGCACTCCTCCTCTCCGAACAGGCCGGTGCACTGCCCGGGATCGTCGTGCAGGTCGACCCGGTGCGGCAGTACCTCGATGAAGCCGGCAAGGTCGATGGATCACTGCTGGCCCATGTCCTCGGCTACACCGGCCCGGTCAGCCAGGATCAGGTGAACGCGCTCGCCGCCCGCGGCTACCTGCCGGATGACTCGATCGGCAAGGATGGCGTGGAGGCATCGTACGAAGCGGTCCTGCGGGGGACCTACGGGGCGCAGCAGGTGGA
The DNA here is from genome assembly GCA_005882055.1 of Chloroflexota bacterium. Classification (GTDB taxonomy): domain Bacteria; phylum Chloroflexota; class Limnocylindria; order QHBO01; family QHBO01; genus CF-82. Next base: position 8,619 of record VBGQ01000011.1, on the reverse strand, counting down.
GCGGGACGCGTCCGGCCGTCCGATCAAGGTCATCTCCACCACGACCCAGGCGGTTCCCGGCCGGAACCTGATGCTGACCATCGACGCCCGGCTGCAACGTCTCGCGACTGATGCCCTGACCTGGGGGATGCGCGCGGCGGGCGTCAAGCAGGGCGTCACGATCGTCATGAACCCCCAGACCGGCGAGATCCTGGCGATGGTGTCCCTGCCCAGCTACGACGACAACCAGTTCGCCACCGGCATCAGCACCGCGGCATTCAACGCGTACCTCAGGAATCCGAACCATCCGTTGCGCAACCACGCCATCGCGGACATCTACCCGCCGGGTTCGACATTCAAGCTCGTGACCGGGACCGCGGCGCTGATGGAGGGCGTGACGACGCCGACGCAGCTGTGGCCGACCTACGGCTGCTACCAGATTCCCGGCGCACCTACCGGACAGTGCCTCTTCGACTGGAATCACGCCGGGTTCGGGCCGCTGAACATCGAACAGGCGTTCTTCCGCAGCTCCGACACCTTCTTCTATCAGATGGCCATCCATCTCGGGATCGATCGGCTCGCCAAGTGGGCCTACAACTACGGTTTCGGCAAGCAAACTGGGATCAAGCTGCCGGGTGAGGCGTCAGGCATCATCGCGAGCACGGAATGGGCGCAGAGCCAGGGCCGCGCGAACGTCTTTACCGGCGAGCTCGCGCAGGCCGGCATCGGGCAGAACGTCATCGCCGTCACGCCCCTGCAGCTGGCGAATGCCTACGCGGCCCTGGCCAACGATGCAGGTCCTCCGCTTCGGGGCGCGCGAGGTGGTCACCAGCGGGCACGCATTCAATATCCGAGACGTGCCGCTCCCCGGTGCGCTGTCCGGCAAGACCGGAACCGCGGAGTTCGGGACCAAGCAATCGGACGGCAGCCTGCCGTTCCACTCCTGGTTCGTGGGCTACCTGCCGTCGCGGCCGGGCGCGACCGACGCCAGCCTCGAGGTGCTGACCTTCTCGTATTCCGCGACGGTCCCCGGCAACGTCTCCACCGAGGTGGTGAAGTACTTCCTGCAGAAATACTTCAAGGTGCAGCGAGACTATCGGCTCGATCCGCGCACCCTGAGCCTCCTGGGCGGGAACTGACCGATGGGCGCCGTTACTACGACATTTGTTGACAATGTGCGCGAACGCCCGTGGCGCGCGTTCGACTGGCAGCTGCTCCTGTACGTCGGGCTCATCGTCGGGTTCGGCGTGGTCATGGGCTACTCGGCCTCCTTCAATGAGGCCGGCCAGGCCGCGGGTGGAATCAGCCAGAGCGTCAAGACGCTGCTCTGGGTCGGCATCGGCTTCACCATCTTCTTCGTCGCCGCGTCGATCGACTATCACTGGCTGACCACCTTCACCCTGCCGATCTACATCGGCGTCCTGCTCCTCCTCGTCCTCAACCTGCTCATCGGACGGAGCCTCAACGGCGCCACGCTCTCCATCAGCGTGGCCGGGCTCGACTTCCAGGTGAGCGAGGTCAGCAAGGTGCTGATGATCGTGGTGCTCGCGAGCTGGCTCTCCGGCAGGCGCGAGAAGATCGGGAGGCTGTCGACGATCGTGGGTGCCGCGGTGCTGATGGGGATCCCCACCTTCCTCGTCTTCCGCCAGCCGGATCTCGGCACCGCGCTCGTGTTCGTCGCCATCCTGGTCGCGATGCTCTTCATGAGCGGCGCATCGATCGGATGGATGGCGCTCCTCGCCGGCGGGGTGGTTGCCGTCGCCCCGATCGCCGTCAACGCCCTGGCTTCGTACCAGCGTGCCCGGCTCTTCTGCTTCCTGAACCCTTACGCTGATCCACAGGGAGCCTGCTACCAGCTCGTCCAGGCGCTCAACGCGGTGGGCTCCGGGGGCTGGTTCGGGCAGGGGCTCACGGCGGGCAGGCAGAACCAGCTCGGGTACCTTCCTGTGCAGACCACCGACTTCATCTTCACCGTCATTGCCGAGGAGCTCGGCTTCCTGGGTGGCCTGCTGGTGCTGGGCCTGTTCGCCCTGCTCCTGTGGAGGATCCTGGTCATCGGCTGGGGCGCTCGTGACGCGCTGGGTTCGATGGTCGCCTGGGGCCTCGCGAGCATGCTGCTCTTCCAGCTGCTGGTGAACGTGGGCATGGTGATCGGCATCATGCCGGTCACCGGCATTCCGCTCCCGTTCATCACCTACGGCGGCTCGAGCATGATCAGCCTGCTCTTCGGGATGGGAATCCTGGAGTCGGTGCGAATCCACGCCAGAAAGCAGACCTTCTGACCATGACCAAGGTCCGCAGCGAGCAACCCCGACAACGCTGGCAGCTCCTCTTCAGCCGTACCGATCCGCTCCTTCGCATGCGGCAGCAGCAGGTGATCGAGGAGTGGGAGCGCGTGCTGCGCGAGGCGGGGCTGCCGCTCTCGATGTCGAACGCCCAGCGCCCGCGGCCCCGGCTGCAGCTCGCCGCCAACCTCCCCGTCGGCGTGGAACTGCGTGGCGAGATCCTCGAGGCGCATTTCGACGACCTGATACCGATCGACCGCATCCAGGCGGCGGCTGCCCTGCTCCCCGAGGGGTTGGCGCTGGTCGACGCCCGCGAGGTGTGGCACGGCTTCCCGTCGGCCGCTTCCCAGGTGCGGGCCGCCGAATATGAGGTGGTCGTGCGTTCGCCGCGCGAGCTGACCGAGGAAGGGCTTCGGGGCGCTGTCGTTCGGCTGCTGGGACGCGCCCGCCTCCCCGGCATGCGGCGGCGTGGTGAGACCCAGCGACGCTCGGATGCCGGGCAGCGCGACCTGCGCCCGTACATCGAGGACGTCGAGGTGCTCTCGATCGACGAGGCGGAGCGTCGCGCCCACCTGAAGGTGGTGCTGCGCCATGACCCCACCGGCGCCGGCCGCCCGGAGGACGTCGTGCACGCCCTGGACCTTCCACTGAACACGGAGCGCACGATCCGGACGCGGCTCCTGTTCGTTGACACTCCCCCCATCGCCCGGTAGACTGCTCGCTCCGCGGGCTCTGTCGGCCCGCTTTGCTGTGCGCCGTTGCGTGGCGCGCGAACCGCCCATTTGTAGGACACCCACGGAGACACCCATGTACGCCGTCTTGATGACCGGCGGGAAGCAATATCGGGTCGAGGCCGGATCGACGCTGGTCGTCGAGAAGGTTGGTGGCGAGCCGGGCAGCTCGGTCACCTTCGACCGCATCCTGCTGGTCGGCGACGGCGACGCGGTGACGGTCGGGAATCCGACGATCGCGGGCGCTTCAGTGAGCGCCACCGTGCTCGGGGAGGCACTCGGGCCCAAGATCGTCGTCTTCAAGTTCAAGCAGAAAGTGAAGTACCGGCGCCGCACCGGTCATCGGCAGCACATGACTCGGCTGCACATCGATTCGATCAGTGCGGACGGCAAGACGGTGAAGGCGGAGGCGCCCGAGCCGAAGCCGAAGGCGCCCGCGCCGGAGGCTACTCAGACAAGGGCGCGTCGCAGCGCCGCGTCTGCCGAGGCGAAGCCGTCGAGACGGCGAGCCGCCAAGGCAGAATCCGAGCGCCCCGTGGTACCGGAGACGCCGCCCAGTCGCTCCACTCCAAGACGAAGGGCGAGGCGACCACGAAGGATGCAAAGGCCTCCAAGGCGGCACCATCGGTCTCGAAGACAAGCAAGCCCACCGCACGCCGGACGACCAAGCCGAAGGCGGACGCGCCCGAGTCGGCCCAGGAGGACTAATTCAGATGGCACACAAGAAGGCCGGCTCATCCAGCAAGAACGGACGCGACAGCGTCGGGCAACGGCTCGGCGTCAAGCGCGGCGACGGGCAGCAGGTTGACGCCGGGACCATCATCGTGAGGCAGCGTGGAAGCACCTTCATGCCCGGCGACAACGTCGGGATGGGGCGCGACTACACGCTCTTTGCCACGGCCGCGGGTGCGGTCAAGTTCAGTCACCAGTCTCGAAGCAAGAAGCGCGTCAGCGTGGTCGCTGACGGGGCATAGCCCAGGAACTCCCATGAAGCCCGATATCCACCCCAAGTACCACCAGGCGCAGGTGCACTGCATCGGCTGTGGCACCACCTTCACCGTCGGATCGACCGCAGAGTCGATCCGGGTCGAGGTCTGCTCCAAGTGCCACCCGTTCTACACCGGGACGCAGAACATCGTCGACACCGCCGGCCAGGTCGAGCGATTCCAGCGACGCATGGAGCGCTCGCAGCGCTGATCCCGATGCGCCGGCCCCTGACCTGGTGGCCGGCGCGCCTGGCGCCCCACCTCCTCTTCCTCATCCCCGAGCTGCTGATCGCCGCCGGGCCGTTCGTCATCGGCTCGGTGACGCGCGCGGGCGAACGACCGCGCTTCCGGATGCCCGACTTCTTCTATGGCGGCCAGGCACTGATCGAGGGGGTCATGATGCGCGGCCGAACGACCGTCGCGATGAGCGTCCGCCCCCCATCCGGCGAGATCCGGACCTACGCTGAGCCCCTGCCCGCCGCGTTGGCGCGAGGGCGATGGATACGGATCCCGCTCATCCGCGGCGTCTTCGTCCTGTACGAGACCCTTGTTCTCGGCACCCGGATGCTTATGCGCTCGGCGGCGATCGCGGCCGAAGGCGAGGACATCGAGATTGGCCGAGGAGCGCTGATCGTCAGCATGATCGTGTCGATCGGCTTCGCGATCCTGATCTTCTTCGTTGCGCCCCTGGCCCTCTCGGGCCTCGTGCACGGCTCGGGCGGCGACCTGACCGCGAACGTCGTCGAGGGAGCGATCCGGCTGATCGTGTTCGTCGCCTACATCGGTCTGATCGGCACCTTTGGCGAGATTCGGCGGGTCTTCGCCTACCACGGCGCCGAGCACAAGGCGATCAGCGCGCACGAGGCGCAGCGGCCCCTGACGCCCGAGGAGGTCGACCGATTCAGCACGGCCCACACGCGCTGCGGCACCACCTTCATCCTGATCGTGGTCGTGATCAGCATCGTCTTCTTCGGCTTCATCCCGCGGACGGGTGTGCCGCTCCCGGTGCTGATCCTGTCGCGCATCGCGCTGATCCCCGTGATCGCGGCGGTGGCGTACGAGCTGGTGCGCCTGGGAGCCCGCTACTACGGCAATCCGGTCGTGCGCGCCATCTACGCGCCGGGACTCTGGCTCCAGGCACTGACGACTCGCCCGCCCGACCGCTCGATGCTCGAGGTGAGCATCGCCTCACTCGAATCGTGCCTCGCCTCCGACCGCGCGGACGCCATGGCCCCCAGCGGCGGGCCGCCGGACCGTGCTTGACCGCCTGAGCGAGCTCGAAGCGCGATACGAGGAGATCACGCGCGAGCTCGCCAGCCCCGAGCGGGCCTCCGATCCTTCCTCCCTCGCCACGCTGGGGCGTGAGCTCTCGCGGCTCGAGCCGGTGGTGACCACGATGCGCGCAGTCCGCGAGGTTCGCGCCGAGCGAGAGGCGACCGCGGAGCTTGCCAGCGACCCGGATGAGGAGGTCCGCACCATGGCCTCCGAGGAGCTCCAGCGCCTGGACGAGCGGCGGACGGCCCTGGAGGACGAGCTTCGGCGCCTGCTCGTGCCGCGCGACCCCAATGACGACCGCCACGTGATCATCGAGGTGCGCGCCGGGACGGGCGGCGAGGAGGCCTCGCTGTTCGCCGCGGACCTGTTCCGCATGTACGCCCGCTACGCCGAGCGTCGGAGATGGGCGGTCGAGCTGCTTGCGGTCAGCGAAGGCGAAAGCGGGGGCTACAAGGAGGCGATCGCAGAGGTGACCGCCGACGGCGCGTATTCCCGCCTCAAGTACGAGAGCGGCGTGCATCGCGTGCAGCGCGTACCGGTCACCGAGTCGTCGGGGCGCATCCATACCTCGACCGCCACGGTCGCGGTGCTCCCCGAGGCGGAGGAGGTCGAGATCGACCTGCCGGAAAAGGACCTGCGGATCGACGTCAAGCGCTCGTCCGGCCCCGGTGGGCAGAGCGTGAACACCACCGACTCCGCGGTGCGCGTCACGCACCTGCCGACGGGCATGATCGTCGACATCCAGGACGAGAAAAGCCAGCACAAGAACAAGGCCAAGGCGCTCGCCATCCTGCGCGCCCGGCTGCTTGACTTGGAGCGCCAGAAGCAGGCCGATGAGCGCGGCGAGCAACGCCGCTCGCAGGTGGGCAGCGGCGAGCGGTCCGAGAAGATCCGGACGTACAACTTCCCCGATGACCGGGTGACCGACCACCGCATCGGGCTCACCGTGCACAACCTTCCCGGCCTGCTGGCTGGCGACCTTGACCGGCTGATCGAACCGCTGATCGAGCACGACCAGGCGGAGCGCATGGCACAGGTCGGTTCAGGTGGCGGCCGAGATCGGACCGATGGCGAGCGGTCCTGAGCGGACCAGGATCGCCGACCTGAGCGCCGGCGCGCTCATGGCCAGCACGGCCACCCGGCTGACCGATGCCGGCTCAGAGACGGCACGCCTGGACGCGGAGCTGCTGGTGAGCCACGCGTTCGCAAGGGATCGGACCTGGCTGCACGCGCATCCCGACGCAAGCCTGGATGACGAGACCGCGCGGGAGCTCGACGGCTGGATCGAGCGGCGCGCCGGCGGGGAGCCGGTCGCGTACATCCGCGGCTTTAAGGAATGGTTCGGCCTGCGCGTCACGACGGATCGCCGCGCCCTGATTCCACGTCCGGAGACCGAGCTGCTCGCCGAGTCGGCGATCGCCGAGGTCGCGGCACGCCTGGTCCGCGACGAACGAGTCGTCGCGGTGTGGGACGTGGCGACCGGGGGAGGGGCCGTCGCACTCGCGCTGGCGCTGCGTTTCCGCGCCCCGCTGGCCCTCGGCCGCATGCGGCTGCTCGCCTCCGACCTGTCGCCCGACGCACTCGAGCTGGCCTCGGAGAACTTCGCCGCGCACGGAGTCGCGCAGCTGGTCACCGTCCAGGTGAGCGACCTGCTCGGCGAGGACGGCGCCACCAGCGCAGAGCAATCGCTTCGCGCGGACCTGGTCACGGCGAACCTCCCGTACGTCACCTCCGCGGAGGTTTCGGCGGCGCGCGGCAGCCTGGCGTTCGAGCCGCGGCTCGCGCTCGATGGCGGGGCCGATGGGCTCGACGCCCTGAGGCGGCTGGTCGCGCAGCTGCCCCAGCGCCTGGCGCCCGGTGGCGTGGCGTTGCTCGAGGTCGCGGCCCGCCAGGCGCCGTCCGTGCGTGCGGAGGCGGAGCGGCTTCCCGTGCCGGTGGCGGTCACCCAGATTCCCGACCTCGCGGGCATCGAGCGCGTGGTGCGCATCGCCCGCCTCGACGCGTGATCGAGCGGCTCTCCGCGACGCCGGAGGGGATCGCCGCAGCGGCAGCGCTGCTCGACGCCGGCGGAATTGCCGCATTCCCGACCGATACCGTCTATGGCATCGGGTGCCGTGCGGGCGACGATGCGGCCCTTGCCCGTCTGTTCGCCGCCAAGCGACGACCGGCGGAGAAGCAGGTCCCCATCCTCGCCGCATCTCTGGAGCAGGCCTCGGCGCTCGGCTACGCCGTCGACGACCGCGTGCGGGCGCTCGCCGCTCGCTGGTGGCCCGGGCCGCTGACCCTGGTGCTGGGCGCACAGGAGGGGGCCGCGTCCCGCAGCCAGGCCTTCCGGGTGCCCGACCACCCGGTCGCGCTGTCGCTGATCGAGCGATCCGGCCCGCTCGCCACGAGCTCGGCGAATCGCTCCGGCGAGCCGGAGACGTACGACGCGGACGACGTGCTGGTGGCGTTCGCCGACGACGACCTTCTCGACGCGGTGGTCGACGGAGGACGGGCTCCCGGCGGGCGCGCCTCGACGGTGATCGACATGAGCGGCCCCGGGGCGCGCATCGTGCGCGAGGGTCCCATCACGCGCGAGCAGCTCGCCGAGACGGTTGGCCGCATAGACTGACGCGCATGCGGGTCGCCATCGGCTCCGACCACGCGGGATTCGAGCTGAAAGGGCTGCTCTGCACGCTGCTCGACGAGCTCCGCGTCGAGTACCGCGACTTCGGGACGTACGCGCCCGACCCCGTCGACTACCCGGACTTCATTGCGCCAGTCGCCCGAGCCGTGGCGCGAGGCGAATATGAGTACGGGATCGTCCTGGGCGGTAGCGGGACCGGAGAGGCGATCGTCGCGAACAAGGTGCGCGGCATCCGTTGTGTCGAGGCGGCAGATCCGGTCGTCGCTCGCCTCGGACGCGAGCACAACGACGCGAACGTGCTGGCCATGGGCGCCCGGGTGACTGGGATCGAGGTGGCGCGGGCCTGCGTCCGCGAGTTCCTCTCCGCGGACTTCCAGGGCGGTCGCCACGTCGAGCGCATCGAGAAGATCTCCCGGATCGAGGCGGAGGAGGCGCGCCCCTGAGCCTCGCGCTCGACGCGCGGGAGCGAGCGATGCTCGCCGGCGATGCCGGAGCGGGCACGGCACTGGCGATGCGCCTCGTGGTGCGCGCCGCCGAGGTGCTGGGGGCGAGCCGCCTGATCCCCATCTCGCGAGCCCACGTGGACGCCTGCCTGTACCACGGCGAGGCGACGCTGGACTTCGCCACTCGCCTGGCGGAGGGCGATACCCACGTCGCGGTGCCGACGAGCCTCAATGTGGGCCTGGTCGACCTGCTGCATCCGGAGCTGTGGCGTGGCGACGCTGGGGAGGCTG
>VBGQ01000207.1 GCA_005882055.1 Chloroflexota bacterium | reverse complement strand
CTCGCAGGCCTGCAGCGACCGGCTCACCTCGTAGCTGAAGTCGACGTGGCCGGGCGTGTCGATCAGGTTCAGGGCATAGGTCTCGCCGTCGCGGGCCTCGTACTGCAGGCGCACCGCGCGGGCCTTGATGGTGATCCCCTTCTCACGCTCCAGGTCCATCGAGTCGAGGACCTGGCTGGTCATCTGGCGCGGGTCGATGGTGTGCGTGGCTTCCAGGAGGCGATCCGCGAGGGTCGACTTGCCGTGGTCGATGTGCGCCACGATGCTGAAGTTGCGGATGCGCTCCGGGGGGATCATCGGCCCGGAAGTTACCATCCGCCGATGCGCCGAGGCCTGGGGCTGCGCGAGCCCCCTCCCTGGGAAGAGCCGGGCTGGGATCGCTCCGTGGACGAGTGGATCACCGAACAGCTCGAACAGCTTGGCCTGCACCAAACAGGACCGATGGAGCCGCGGCCGCGGCCGTGGTCGATCGTGCTCACCATCCCGACCAGCGGCGGGACCTGCTATTTCAAGACGACCGCACCGGAGATGGCCAACGACGCCGCCATCACCGATGCGCTGGCGCGCGAGGCACCCCACCTGGTGCTGACGCCGATGGCCGTCGACCCGGATCGCAGGTGGATGCTGCTCCCCCACGGTGGCACGCGGCTGCGCGACGTGCTGGAGGAGAAGCGAGAGATCGGCCACTGGGAGCGCATCCTGCCGGCCTGCGCGGAGCTCCAGCGTGGCCTGCAGGGTCGCGACGCGGAGCTGGGATCGATGGGCGCGTTCGACCGCCGCCCGTTGAGCCTTCCCCGCCTCCTGGCGGGCCTGCTCGACGACCCTGAGTGGCTGATGATCGGCGAGCCGGGAGGCCTCAGCGAGGAACAGCTCCGCCAGCTCCGCGATCTGCAGCCGCGCTTTGGCCTGGCCTGCGCAGAGCTGGAAGCTGCCGGCATCGGTCCATCCACCCAGCACGACGACCTCCACGACGGCAATGTCCTGGTGGAAGGCGACGGCTATCGCCTTATCGACTGGGGAGACGCCGGGGTGGCGCACCCGTTCGCGACGCTGCTGGTCACATTGCGCAGCGTGGGCCAGGCATTTGAATTGGGCGAATGGTCGCCGTTCCGCCCCGCCGCTCCCGAGCTGGATCGCCTGCGGGACGCCTACCTCGAGCCGTGGAGCGACCGACTGCCGCAGGCCCGGCTCCGTGAGCTGGTGGCGCTCGCCGCCTGGACGGGGATGGTCAGCCGGGCGCGCGTCTGGCTTGCGGCCATGCCCCACGCGACCGACGCGGAGATCGCCGAGTCAGGAAGCGCGGTGCCCGGCTGGCTTGAGGAGCTGCTGGTCTCGGCGCCGGCGTGAGCCCCGAGCGGCCTGGTTCAGGCCGCTTTGCCGATCAGGAGCAGGCCGTTGACCGGGTGGTAGTGGCTGTAGAAGGTGTCGACGTGGATCAGCTTGCCCGCGGCATCGCGCACGTAGCGCGTGACCTGCGCGTCGAAGCCGTTGTAGATGCCCTCGACCCGGCTCTGGACGCCCGCCGGCAGTGAGGTCGTGTACTGCACCACGTCGTGCGCGGCGATCTGGTTGGTGATGATCGGGGTCGAGAAGGAGACCGTCCGCCCGTTCGGGACGCTGTACAGGCTGAAGGTGACGATCCCGTAGCCGGTGAAGCTACGGATGATGATCGGATAGGGCGTGTCGTTGGTGTACGACATGCTCCACACGCTGCCGCCATCGGCGAAAACGGTCGCGTCCAGGCCCACCGGATAGCGGCTGATGTAGTAGTAGTGGTTCCAGCGCTCGCCCATCTGCAGCCCAGCCCGCAGGGCGGCATTGAACATCGTGGTCGAAGCCGAGCAGATGCCGCCCGCGAACGCCCCGGTCGGCTCACTCTTGCCGTTGATGATGGCGCCGCCATACCGATAGCCGCGCTCGACGGTCACCGGACCGATGTCTCGCCAGAAGTCGAAGGTGGCGCCAGGGGCGATCACC
>VBGQ01000206.1 GCA_005882055.1 Chloroflexota bacterium | reverse complement strand
CGACGGCCAAGGCCGGCGATTACCAGCGGGCGACGCAGCGCGTACTGCGCTCGCGAGCACAGCCGTCAGGAGTTGAGGTGCACGTGCTTCAGGCGCTGCAGGGCGACGTGCCGAGCTGACCTCTTCGCCGTCGGGTCGCCAAGCACTAGCGTCAGCCAGCTACTGCCGCAGGGTCATCTCGGCGCAGCAGGATCCCCAGGTAGGCCTTCCAGGGACCCACCGCGGCATCGTGCGAGCCCGCGAGCCCGGCATAGATCTGACCGATGTGGTCCAGATCGTGGACCGCCCAGGTGGCAATCAGCTCCCGAAGGGTCACCTCCCCGAGCGACGGATGCAGCCCGCGCCGATCCAGGTCGGCATCGCTGATCAGCTCCTTCAGGGCCGCGAGGTTGGCGGTGCGCAGCTCCGCGAAGCGCTCCACCAGCGCATCCAGCGAGACGCCCGCATCGCGCTCGATCATCGCGAAGCGCTCGAAGCGGTCGAATGGAACGGACGTGCCGCGTTCCAGGATGCGCCGCGTGCGGACCATCCAATCGGTCTGTTCGCCGGTGATCAGGTGGCCCACCACATCGCGTGGGCGCCAGCCCTCGGCGGTGTCGGGCGTATCGGTCCAGGCGTCAGGCAGGCCGATGAGCAAGGTGCGCAGCACCCCAGGAGTCCTCGCCAGGAGCTCGGTCGTCTCATCCACGAACCCGGTCATGGGCCCACCGTCCAGGCCGCGTCGATGCGCGGCGGCGAGAGCAGCGTCTGCAGGACCACGCAGTACCGCTCGGTCCGATCCTTCAGCCGCTCTAGCCGGTCCGGCTCGATGTCGCCATCGAACGCGAATTGCACGCGGATCGCCTCGAACCCAACCGGGACGTCGGCCGTCCCGAGCGTGCCGCGCAGGTCCAGGTCGCCCTCGACGCTGACCGAAACGGTCGCTCCGTCGATTCCCATGTTGGCGGCGACCATCTGACAGGTCAGCTGGGCGCAGGCGGCAAGCGCGCCGAGCAGCAGATCACCGGAGCAGGCAGCGGACCCTGGGCCACCCACGCCGGGGTGCGCTTCGGCCGCGTAGATGGCGCGACCGATGTCAACCGAGCAGCTCATCGCTCCTGCCTGCGCTGCGCCCGTGGCCCGCAGGGTGATCCGCGCTGCGTCAGGGTCCTCGCGGTATCGGTCCTTGATGGGCTGCTGGATCTCCCTGAGGGTCATCGGGCTCGCTCCGCTGCGGATGTGATTTCGAGTGACAATAGGGCTTCTAGGCGTTTCACACGCCACCGCCCATCCCGTCGTCCTGTGGAGCGCCGAACGCATGACCAACCTCGCATCGGGTACGGTCACCCTCCTCTTCACCGATATCGAGGGTTCGACCCGCCTGCTGCGCGAGCTCGGAGACGGATACGAGCAGGTGCTCGGAGACCAGCGCCGTCTGCTGCGCGAGGCGTTCGCTGCGCGAAACGGCTCCGAGGTCGACACGGCGGGTGACGGCTTCTTCTATGCCTTCCCGCGCGCACGCGACGCGTTGCTCGCAGCGGTCGAAGGCCAACGGGCACTGGGTGCGCATGAATGGCCCGGGGTGGTCCAGGTGCGAATGGGTATGCACACCGGCGAGCCGCTGAGCAGCGGTACCGGCTTCGTGGGGCTCGACGTCCATCGCGCGGCCAGGATCATGGGTGCAGCCCACGGCGGCCAGATCCTGATCTCCCAGACGACGCACGATCTCGCCCGCGACCTGCCGCCAGAGATCGGTGTGCTCGACCTCGGCGAGCACACGCTCAAGGACCTGCCCGCGGCAGAGCATCTCTTCCAGGTGACCGGTCCGGACCTCGTTCGCGAGTTCCCACCGTTGCGGTCACTGGACTCGCGTCCGAACAACCTGCCGCGTCAGCTCACCACCTTCGTCGGCAGGGAGCGCGAGATCGGGGAGGCGAAACGGATCCTCGCCTCGGCGCCATTGCTGACCCTCACCGGCCCGGGCGGCGTGGGGAAGACACGCCTCGCCATCGAGATCGCCGGGGCGCTGGTCGACGAATTTGAGGATGGGATCTGGTTCATCGATCTCGCGGTGCTGACCGATCCGGACTTCGTGGTGCCCACCATCGCTTCAGCGCTCGGCCTGATGCCGGCGCCGGGCCAGCCGATCCTGGAACGCGTCGTGGACCACATCCGTGGGAGGCGCGTGATGCTGGTCTTCGACAACTGCGAGCACCTGCTGGATTCCACGGCACGCACCGTCGATGCTCTCCTGCGCCACAGCGACCTGCTGCGCGTCGTCGCCACGAGCCGGGAAAGTCTGGCCATCGCGGGGGAGACGGTGCGCCCGGTTCCGTCGCTCGAGATCCCCGACACCGAGGCCGCAGCCGACGAACTGTCGCAGTACGAGTCAGTCCGGCTCTTCATCGAGCGCGCGATGGCGGCGGCCCCCGATTTCCGGATCACCGCGCGCAACGCCGCGGCGATCGGGCAGATCTGTCGTCGTCTCGACGGCGTGCCCCTGGCGTTGGAGCTCGCCGCTGCCAGGGTGCGTTCCCTCCCAGTCGAGCAGATCGCCACCCGCCTCGACGATCGGTTTCGCCTCCTGACCGGCTCCAGCCGCATCACCGTCCCGCGCCACCAGACGCTGCGGCAGACGATCGACTGGAGCCACGACCTGCTCGCGGAGGACGAGCGAGCGGTGCTGCGTCGCCTGGCGGTCTTCGTGGGAGGCGCTTCGCTGGACGCCGCGGAAGC
>VBGQ01000205.1 GCA_005882055.1 Chloroflexota bacterium | reverse complement strand
GGATTCCGAGGCCTGGCATCGCCTGCTCGAGCTCCCGCGCGAGGGCGACGGGCAGGCCACCCAGATGATCTTCGGCGGCGAGGCCACCGACCCGGAACACGACAGCCAGGAGCTGGCCGGACTCACCTCGAGCGTGCTGCGCATCCCGGCGGCCGATGGCGACGAGCTGGTGACCGTGCTCCTGCACCGGTATCGCAGCCTCTTCGGCGACGACGAGCGGGCCCTGATCGAGCTGCTGGGCAGCCAGGCGGCAGTCCTCGCCGAGCGGCAGACGGCGCTCGCCCACGCGGCGGCGCTCAGCACCCGACTCGGCAACACGGTGGAGGCGCTGCGCCGCGCCAGCCAGGCCAAGAGCGATTTCCTGGCCAGCATGAGCCACGAGCTGCGGACGCCGCTGAACGCCATCCTCGGGTTCAGCGACCTGATGCGGACCGAGCCAGCGGATGGGGAACGGCGCAGCGTTCCCAACGACTGGATCGAACACATCAACAACGCCGGCCATCACCTCCTCGAGCTGATCAACGACGTCCTCGATCTGGCCAAGGTGGAGGCCGGCCGCATCGAGCTGCACGCCGAGCCGCTCGACCTCAGCGCCGCCGTGGGCGAGGTGCTCGCCGGGGTTCGGCCGCTGGCTGATCGCAAGCATCTCGAGGTGGTCACGCGAATTGGCACGGATCACGCGATGGCCGATCCGGGCAGGTTCCGCCAGATCCTCTACAACCTGCTCTCGAACGCGATCAAATACACACCGGAGCGCGGCAGCATCCGGGTCGAGACGACTCGGAACGGCGCCGGAGACGTCTCGCTCTCCGTGACCGACACCGGCGTCGGCATCGCGGAAGAGGACTTCGCGCGCGTCTTCGAGGAGTTCACCCAAGTCGGCGACCCGTCCCAGCACCAGCAGGGCACGGGGCTCGGCCTGGCCCTCACCAAGCGGCTGGTCGAGGCGCATGGCGGCCGGCTCGAGCTCGAGTCGAGCATTGGGGAGGGCAGCCGCTTCACCGTGACGCTGCCCGCGGTTCAGGCCCTGCCGATATCCGGCTCAGTGGCGCCCGCCATGGTCATGGATGCCGCGGTCGCGCCGGTGGGCGGCGATGCGGTGCTCCTTATCGAAGACGACGGTCATGCCGTCGATCTCATCGCCAACTACCTGGGCTCAACCGAGCATCGGCTCATCCGGGCGAGCACCGGCATGGAGGGGATCGCGGCGGCACGCCAGCATCGACCAGGCGCCATCCTGCTCGACATCCTGCTGCCCGACGTGGACGGCTGGGAGGTGCTCCGTCAGCTCAAGGCCGATCCGGAGCTCAGCCAGATCCCGGTGGTGGTGGTGACCGTGGTGGACGAGCGCAAGCTCGGCCTGGCGCTGGGTGCAGCCGACTATCTACTGAAGCCGATCGACCGCGACGCGCTGCTTCGCGCTCTCGACCGCTGCCTCCCCTTCCGCCGACGGAGGGCGTGCCGGGCTGGAACGGGCCCGTGAAGGCGGCTTGGACCTGGTGATCTGCGACCTGCTGATGCCCGAGGTGGATGGGTTCGAAGTGATCGCCCAGCTCAAGGCGAGCGAGGAGACCGCCGCGACCCCGATCCTGGTCCTTACCGGTCATGAGCTGACGGCCGCGGACAAGGAGCGGCTGAACGGCCAGGTGATCGGCTTCTGCGAAAAGGGACCGAATGCGGGCAGCGCCCTGCGCAGCTGGCTGGCAGCGGCTATCCGTCCAGCGCCCAGGGCTGGGTTCGCCGCCGATGCCTGACGCGCCGATCCGCATCCTCCTCGTCGAGGACGAGGTGCTGAATCGAGCGCTCGTGCGCGCGACGCTGACGCGTGCCGACGACGCCCGCCTGCGCGAGGCGGACCTGGTCGAGGCGCCAACCATCGCTGACGCACGCCAGGCCCTGAATGGTGGTCGCTTCGACGTCCTGCTCCTGGACGTTCGCCTACCCGACGGTGACGGCCTGGAGCTCGCCGCGAGCCTTCCGAAGCCCAGGCCTTTGATGGTGGCGCTCACCGCCAGCGTGGTGCCCAGCCCGCGTGACCGCGCCGCGCAGGCGGGCTGCGACGGGTTCCTCGAGAAGCCCTTCCAGCCTAGTGACCTGCAAACCCTGCTAGTGCGACTCCTGGACGGGCTCGTCCCCGCCTGATCCTTCAGCGTAGGTCGCCAGCCACGCTGATCAATGGCCGCCGCCAGACGAAGGCATCGGGCGGCAGCCGCCGCAGCCGGCCCAGCGTCCGGCTCCGCAGGCGGTCCCGTCGCCACGGCTCCAGCGATTCGAACAGGTCGGACTCGATCCAGTGCTCGAGCACGTCCATGAATGACTCCGGCGTGTACCGATGCTCCAGCCATTCGACCCGCGCCCGCACCCGTTGGAACCCGGCACGACGCACTTCGGCTGCGGCGGCCTCCGGGTTGGTGTACGGGCGTGCGTCGTGGTCCATGGGCGGGACCTCGATGTCGAGGTCGTCGAGCGTCAGCAGGAACGCCTCGTCCGGCTCGAACGGATCGCTCTCCGCCTGCCAGGTGATGCACGCGAATCGACCGCCCGGGCGCAGGACGCGACGGATCTCCCGCAGCGCGGCGGCGCGACTGGGCACCAGCTGGATCACGAACGAAGAGAGGGCGACATCCATGGTGTCGCTCTCGACGGGTATCCCATCGGCGCGGCCCTGTAGCAGGCGCAGCCGGCGGACCGCCTCGACGCCGATTCGCTCGGCGCCATCGGCCGCGAGGTCCAGCATGCGCCCAGAGGGATCCACGCCGGTCACCCGGACCCGCGGCCAGCGGGCAAGCGCCGCGAGCGCCAGCGCGCCGGTTCCGGTCCCAATGTCGAGAAGCTCGAAGGGCCGCGCGTCGCCGGCCGGGAGATCCACGCTGCCCAGCAGCCCGACGGCCGACGGGGCGATCACCGGCCCCCACCAGTCGCGATAGGCGGTCGCGTAGCGGTCGTAGGGCGGCTCGAAGTCGTCGTACGTCATCTCGGTGCCGGCAACGATACGCGAGCCGTCGCGCGGCCGAGCATCGGTACCTTCAGGTGATTTCTCGCAATGCGGCGCGACCCTTAGCCTGCGGGAAATGACCTCGTCCGCATCCTCCCCGAGTCGGCTGCACCTGGTCCTGCAGCCAACCTTCGAGGAGGTCTACGAGCCGGACTTCCTCTCAGAGCTGCCCCTCATCAGGTTCGTGGCATACGAGCGACAGCACCGCGTCTTTGGCTGGGTCCGGCTCGAGGCGGATCGGCTGACGGACCTGCTCAACGGCTGCGAGGAGCTCCACCTGGAGGACGTCGAGATTGCCGGCCACGAGGACGGCACGACCCGGTCCCTCGAGCAGTTCGTGATCGGCCGACGCGCCCTCATCGCGGTGCACGCCAGCGGTCCACCAGGAGATGAAACGCTGCGCCAGCCCACACGCCTGGTTCCCGTCGCGCTGCAATGCGGGCAGTATCTGGTCGGCGGCCATCTGCACGTCCTTTCGGGCGAAGACCCGCTGGCCAGCGCTCAGCAGCGGCCGCCGATGATCCCGCTCACCGAAGCATGGATCGAGTACTGGACCGGCGATGAGCGACGGCATCGCTCCACCGGCACGATCATCGTCAACCGGGACCAGGCGGACTGGATGCGCCAGGTCACCGAGCGGGAGCTGGTTGCGGGATACCTGCGTCCCTTGCCATCGCGCTGAGCAGCCGGCCCATCAGGAAGGCCCAGACCGGGAAGAGGAG
>VBGQ01000204.1 GCA_005882055.1 Chloroflexota bacterium | reverse complement strand
ATGCCGAGCAGCGTGGAGTTCACGCCAATCGCGAGGAAGATCGCGCCCGCGAAGACCGGCTGCCAGGTCAGGGAGCGCAGCGTGACTCCGGCGGGTGACAGGAAGGAGACTGCGAAGGTGGCGACCCCCAGGACGGTGAGCAGCAGGCCCGGAAGCACGAAGAGGAAATCGGGGGCCGCCAGCAGCAGGAACCGCAAGTGTCGCCACCCATCGCGCATGGTGCTCAGCTTGCTCGGCGCCTGGCGCGCGTAGTAGCGCGTCGGGACCTCGGTGATGCGCATGCCGGTGCGGGCGGCACGCACGATCATCTCGGACGCGAGCTCCATCCCGGCCGATCGCAGTCGGAGCGCTGGGTGCGCGGCGCGCCTGAAAGCCCGCAGGCCGCTCTGACTGTCGCCGATGCGGACTCCCGAGAAGAGCCTGATCAGGAAGTTGATGACCGGCGTTCCAAGGTAGCGGTGTGCCCATGGCATGGCATCCGGCTCGAGCCCGCCGCGGAATCGATTCCCGAGCACCAGGTCGTATCCCTCGCCCAGCGGCTCGATCAGCGGACTCAGGGTGCTGAAGTCGTAGGTGTCGTCCGCGTCGCCCATCACGATCAGCTCGCCGCGTGCCTCCGCAAAGCCACGGAGGTAGGCGCTGCCATAGCCGCGGTGTTCCTCTGTCACCACGCGCGCGCCCGCATCGATGGCGATCGGCACCGAAGAATCTGTCGACCCGTTGTCCACGACGATGACCTCGCCTCGCATGCCCGAGCTCTCGAGCCAGCGGCGCGCCTTGGTCACGCAGATCCCCACCGTTGCTTCCTCGTTGAGGCACGGCATCACGATGGAGACCTGGGGTTCTTCGGAGTTCCCAGGCTGCGAGGCGTTGGTTCGGACTGCTGGCATCGCGATGCCAGCAGCGGCGTCAAGCGTGCTCGTCATCGGACCTCGAGAAACCAAACGCCCGACGGAGGGAGACTCCTCGACGCCGGGCGTTTTGAGTTTGAGAAGCTGGGCAGCTCAGCCGACGCGGAGCGCCTCAGGGGCAAGCTCCGTACTGGTCCGGCAGCACGTCTCCATGTGCAAGGTGCGCCGGCAATGCGTGGGTTGAGATGTTGATCTCGACGTACTTGTGGCTGGCAAAGTGACAGACATCAACTTTGCCGGCTGGCCCTCCGTTCCCGTTGGCGGCGGCCGTTGCTGCGAACCCGATCAGGATGATGACCGGCAACAGGACTGAGATCAGGAGCCGTCGTGCCCTCATGGCGTCCTCCTCAAATGAGGACTCGACCGTATCAGCGGTGTCTTTGAGCGGACAACCCTGACCGTGGGGTTACCTTCGACCCCCAACCCTGGGCCCTTGGACCTCGGTATCGGCTCGTCACCGTCGCCCGCCGCTGTCTCGGGTACCAGTACGAGTGGGAGGTGCCGCGCCATCCTCGTCGCTTCTGCACCGGACCTGGAGGCGCGGCGAGTTCGGGATAGCCCGAGGGCCCGGCCGGAGCCGGGCCCTCGAGTCATTTCTGACGGTGTCCGTCAGTGGTAGGTCACATCCCAGAACGCGATAGCGGCGATCGCGCGAGCGTGTTTGGCGTCGGCCGATTGGCCGGGGGTGAAGAGTCCCGAGTCGCCGCTCGTGTTGAACGATGCCATTGCGGCTTGCGCGTTCCTGATCGCCGTGATGTCAGTCCCGCAATACGCGGAGATCGCGTTCGCGATCGACATGCCCGTCGGCGATGAGCCGAAGAGCTGGTTGTTCAGGATCGCTGCCAGGAGTTGCTGGAGCAGCTGCATGCGGGCCTGGTCGAGCGCGGTGCGCTTCACTCCTGTGGAGGTCTTGGCAATGTTCGCCCAGAAGCCTCCCATGACCTGCTCAACGGTGAGCGGAGTCGTGGTGCATAGAGAGCGTTCGGCATCGGTCATTCCGTTGGTGGTGATTCCACCTATGGTCGTGCCACTTGGACTCCAGACGAGCGCGACGAGCCACGAGTGGGTCGCCCAGAAGCCCTGGGTCCTCGTCGTCAGCGCGCCGCTGTTCGTGAACGTGCACGTGACGGTTGCGCCGGCCGCCAGGTCGTTGATCGTCCCTGTTCGCGTCCCTACGTCACCGGATGCCGTCGTCCCACCGGCGCCAGCGGTCGTTACGACACATCCGACGTCGGTCAGCACGAATCCGCTGGTGATTCCTTCGGTAACGGTGAAGTCAGCGCCGATGCCACCTGCCGAGATGGGGAAGGACTGCTGAACTGCCACGTTCTGCGTGACCGTGGTCAGTGTGAACGGGGTGGTGAATCCGTTGCCGCCGGTGGTCGTGAAGCCGAAGGCGCCGACTGAACCGGTGCTGATCTTTCTCACGACGATGGTTGGCAGCAGTGAGTTGGTGAAGGTGCAGGTCGTGGTCTTGCCGGCCTCGACCGTGATGCCGGTGATGTTCGAGACGCTCAGCGTGCCGGTGGTGGTGGTGCCATCCGCCAGCTTGCAGACCGCACTGGTCAGATCCCAGCCGCTGGGGACCGTCTCGCCCACCGCGTAGGTATTGCCCGGCGCGAGTGGATCGGACGTGTCGTTGGCCGTGCCGCCCACCGTGGTCAGGCTGGTGGCCAGACCGGTCGCGCCGGTGTTGGTGAAGGCGAAGACGCCATCACCGCCGACGGTGTTCTTGACCAGCTTGATGGCACCCCGGGCGGTGTCGGTGAACGTGCAAACCACGTGGTCTGTTTCGCCAATGACGAGGTCGTTTCCCGGCGTGTATGCGGTGGGATTGCCTCCGTTGAAGCTGCACACCGCGCCACTTAGGTCCCAACCCGTCGGGATCGTTGATTCGGTGATGCCGTACGTGCCTGGGTTGACGGCAAACGTGCCCGTCGTCCCAGTGCCGCCCACGGTGGTGATTTCCGGGGTTGATGCTGAGGGACCGGTCACGGTGAATCCGAACACCCCGTCGCCTCCGACCGTGTTCTTTATGATCTGAAGGGTGGGGTACTCCTTGACCTTCCACTCCTCGAACCCGGAATCGCTCTTGTACGTGCCGCCATTCGGATCGCCCCACGCGGTGTAGAGCACGAAGTAGGTGCCGCAGGACGGATCCTTGTAGTCGCAGCCCGGGGCCAGGGTGGATAGGCTGATGCTGCTCACTGGGATCAGGTACCGGAGATCACCGCGCCCAGATCCCTGGTTGACGTCGTTGATCAGAACGTTGCCCGCGAAGTCGTACACATTTGTCGCGAGATTGGGCGACGTGGTGAACGGGTAACTCGTGATGTTCTTATTGGTGGTCAGCCACACTTCCAGATCCGTGAGCTGGATGTGGGCAGCCGCCGGGTCGTTGGCGTTGCTGTCGTTGATATCGGCGAACAGCTCCCA
>VBGQ01000214.1 GCA_005882055.1 Chloroflexota bacterium | reverse complement strand
GGTCGGGCGCTCAGGCGAGGACCGGGCCTCTGGCGACTCCATTTGCTCCCGGCTGGTTGGTGACTTCCCGCGGCAACGCGTCGAGCGGGCGCGAATCCAGCAACCGCAAGCCGGCACGGCCCACTCGGGCGACCACGCCCTCGCGCTCGAGGGCCCGCAGCACACGCCCAGTCATTTCGCGACTGGTCCCGACGAGGCCGGGCAGGTGAGTGCGGGTGAGCACCGGGGGGTCGGAGAAGAACAGGTCCCGATGGCGGGCAAGAACTCGTATGACCCTGCGCTGCGCATCCTGGTGCAGGAAGCCGTCGAGCTTCTCCGTGAGCATCGTCGCGAAGAGCGACAACCGATCGATGACGTACAAGGCGAACCTCGCGTCCGTCTCGGCCAGCCGCCGGACGTCGAGTCCTCGCCAGCTGAGGGCAACCGCGTCGGTCAGGGCGACCATTTCGGTGCTTGCGACGGTCGCGGAAATACTGCTCATGCCGAAGAGCTCACCGGGATAGGCGACCCCCACGAACAGCAGCTGACCGTCGGCCGTTGTCCGCCGGAACGCTGCGTGGCCGCTCAGTAGGAGGGTGAACGGGATCGAGTCACCCTGCCGAAAGATGAGCTCACCGGGGCGGACACCGCGGAGTCGAGCGCTTGTAGCCAGCAGGCTGACCGATTCGGGGTTGCTGCCGGGAAGGGCGTCCGCGATACGAGCCTCGATGCTGGGGGGACCCGAGCTTGCGTCACGCATGAAGCCCATCGGCGATGGATACAGAGCAGTCCGTGTGGAGCATTTGCGGAGAATTCTAAACCAAATGAGACAGGTCCGTCCTGCGCAAGACAGTATTGTCTACTCCGCGGCTCAAGCGTAGGCTTGACCGGTATGCACGCGCCGCACCGTCAGATTCACTTGGGTTCGGAGTCACTCCTGGACGCCGCCCATATCTGCGCGCTCTTCGACGGGCCGGATGCCGCCTATTCGGTCCTTGCACCATTCGTGCGGGAAGGGCTCGCCGCCGGCGATCGCATCGTGTATCTCACCGAGACTCCAGATACACTCCCCGACCGTCTTGGTCTTGGGACCGACGCCGCAGGAGCCGTGAGCTCTGGCCAGCTGGACATCCGCGCGTGGTCGGAGACCTACCTGGTTGGCGGCAGATTCGTCGGCTCGCACATGCTCGCCGAAGTGCGGGAGTCGCTGCGAAGGGGATCACCCCTTGGCTACCCGGCCACGCGCCTGATCGGCGAGATGGAATGGGCCCAAGAGGGCGTTGCAGGCGTTGAGGAGCTTGCGACCTACGAGTCCGGCATCGATGCCATCCTGGGCCGGTCGCCGCACACGGTGGTCTGTGCCTACGACGTTCGGCGCCACACCGCCAGCCGCATCGCGGAAGTTCTCGCAGCACACCGGGCTGCGCTCGTGGGAGGAAGGCTGCAACGCACGAACGGAAGGCATACCCCGCCGTCCTCCCGGGACCGAATCCTGTCCGCCGCCTCGCGTCTCTTCGCAGATGGAGGAGTCCGCGCCACTGGCGTCGACACACTGATCGCGTCGGCTGGCGTGGCGAAGGCCACCTTTTATCGACACTTTCCGTCGAAGGACGATCTGATCGTCGCCTGGCTGGAAGACTCGCGGACGCGCTGGTTCGAACGCG
Organism: Chloroflexota bacterium; assembly: GCA_005882055.1. Taxonomy (GTDB): domain Bacteria; phylum Chloroflexota; class Limnocylindria; order QHBO01; family QHBO01; genus CF-82. The sequence continues at coordinate 878 of VBGQ01000214.1, read as the reverse complement.
TGCGCGCGACGGCGGAGGCGAAGGCCGCGACGCCGCATGAGGTCATCCCCGCATTCTTCGAGGCGCTGGCCGACTGGCTGGAGGCCGGCGACTTCAAGGGATGTCCCTACTTGAACACAGCCATCGAGCTCGGCGATCCGGACCACAGAGCCACGCCGGTGGTGCGCGCCTATCTCAGCGAGATCCGCGGGTATCTGGCCGAGATGCTGTCTGCCGCCGGATATCGGGATGCGGCCGATCTTGCGTCCGACCTGCAGATGCTGGTCGCTGGCTCGACATCGCTGGGAGTGGCGCATCGGAGCAGTTCCTTCGCCACATCTGCGGGCGACGCATCCGCGCGATTGCTCGCGAACGCCGCGCGCGTCTAGGTCTACCTCCGTTCGTGACCGCCCTCGCGCAGGACGCGCGCGAGCCAGGCGTAGGGGCGGACGGGGAAGTCGGGCAATACGTCGAACCGCTCGGCCTCGATCCGCTCCACCACCCAGCCGCTGGCGAAGGCCTCGCGCAGCTCGGCCTGCGTCACGCGGCGGGGTCCGTAGTCGCCTGGTGTCAGCTCGGAGAAGCAGAGGAGGTGCACAACCCCGCCCGGCTGGACCACCGTCGCCAGATTCTCCACGTAGGTGGGCCGATCCGCGTCGCTGAAGGTGTGGAAGACACCGGAATCGATCACGGTCCGGAACTGTCGTCCAAGGCTTCCGAGCTCGAGCGCGTCGGCCACCGCGAAGTCGACGTTGAGACCACGCTCCGCCGCCTTGCGCCGCGCCGCCGCGATAGCGGCCGGCGCGAAGTCGACGCCCACGACCTCCATCCCGCGCTGCGCCGCCATGAGAGAGTTCTCGCCGGTGCCGCAGCCGCAGTCGAGGACAGGGTCGATCAAC
>VBGQ01000010.1 GCA_005882055.1 Chloroflexota bacterium | reverse complement strand
GCGACAAGGTCGAGATCGTCTGCGACAACCTTTCCAGACCGATGGGCCTGCCGGCCGATGATCCGCGGGTGCGGCGCGCGGCGCGCCGCGCGTTTCGGTCCTACGGCAAGTACCTGGCCGACGTGATGCGCATGCCGACCCTCACCCCCGACATCGTCGATCGACTGGTGACCATCGACAACTTCGAGGTATTGCCCGCGGCGCGATCGGGAGGGACTGGCGTGCTGGTCTGCACGGTGCACATCGGCGGCATGGACCTCATCGGGCCGGCCATGCTGCGCCACGGTGAATCGCTGTACGTGGTCGCCGATGACACGACCTACGGCAGCCTCTACGAGCACCTCAAGCAGGTTCGTGCCGAGCACGGATTGCTGCTCATCGGCTGGCGGAACATGCGCGGCATCTTCCGGGTCCTCCGCGATCGGCAGAGCGTCGTCCTCTTCTGCGACGTCGGCTTCCGGCGCGGAGACGTGCCGGTCGAGTTCCTGGGCGAGCCCACCACCTTGCCGCCCGGTCCGGCGACCCTGTCCGCTCGCACCGGAGCACCCATGCTGCCGGTCTATTGCCTGCGCACGAGCGGAGACCGATTCCGGGCTCGCGGCCTGCCGACCATTCGCTGCGCATCGGACGAGCCGGGCGAGGTCTATCGCGCGACGCAGGCGCTCGCCGACGCGCTTGGCGAGGTGATCCGCGAAGATCCTTCGCAGTGGTACATGTTCCGACCCATCTGGCCACAGACCGATGCCGAGCGACGCTGGGCGCGCGGCGCGCTGGACGCGGCTCGGCGCGGCCAGAACTGGGGCGCCACGCCCCGCTGATGCTGGTGGGGCGCCTCCTGAAGGTTGGGTTGGGTCTCGCCGATCTCGTGCTCGGGCGGGCACCCGCTCCCGTGGCCTACGCCATCGCAGACCTCGCCGGCCGCACCTGGTATCGAGCCGCTTCCCGGCGCCGCGCGCTGGTCACGGAGAACCTGCGCCGCGTCTGCGCGGCGACCGGCCGCCCAGCGGAAGGTGCACCGCTGCGCCGCATGGTCGAGCGCGCCTTCGTGGAGCACGCGCGTTACTACCTGGAGTTGCTGCGCGCGCCGCACTACCCCCTCGAGCACATCGAGCGGTTCGTGAGCATCCATGACTCGGACCGATGGGAGCCGGTCATGCGCGGCGGCGCCGTGGTCGCGCTCCCTCATTTCGGGAATTTCGAGCCGTACGGCACCCTCGTCGCCAAGCTCGGAATCCGCGCCCTGGCACCCGTCGAGGAGATCCGGCCGCGCGAACTGTTCGAGTTCCTGCGTGCGCGGCGCGGCGTCGGACGGATCGAGCTCGTGCCGCTGCAGCGTGCCCGCCGGCCGATGACCGAGGCCCTCAAGCGCCATGAGGTCGTGGCCCTCGTCGCGGACCGCGACCTCGACGGCCGAGGTGCGCCGGTGACGTTCTTCGGCCACGACACCACCATGCCGAGCGGTCCCGCGGCGCTCGCCCTCATGACCGGGAGGCCGTTGCTCGTGGGTGCGTCCTGGCGAACGGGGCGCGATCGGTTCGAAGCTCGCGCGTGGAGCATTGACGTCAGGCCAACCGATGACCGCAGGGCGGACGCCGCCAATATCACCCAGGCAATGGCACGTCGATTCGAGGAGGCGATCGCAATCGCGCCGGAACAGTGGTGGGGGGCCTTCCAGCCGATCTGGCTCGACCAGCGGAAGGCCAAGTCGGGCGCGTGACCGCTCGACCGCGCAACGGAGGCGCCCGCGGGAAGGCCGACCTCCATATCCACACGCTCTACTCGGACGGCACGGCATCGGTCGCGCAGGTCCTCGACTGGGTCGAGCACCAGACCGATCTGGACCTGATCGCGATTACCGATCACGAGCGCATCGACGGGGCGCTGCGCGCCCGCGAGCTGCACGCGGCCGGCGACTTTCATTTCGAGCTGTCGGTTGGCGAGGAGATCACCACGCGACGCGGGCACCTGCTCGCACTGTTCATCGAGGAGCGCATCCCCGCGCTCCGGCCGCTGGGCGAGACGGTGGAGCGCATCCATGCAGCCGGGGGGATCGCAGTAGCCCCGCACACCATGGCGCCGCTGACGCCCAGCGTGGGGGGCGGCTCGATGCGACAGCTGCAACGGGACACCGATGCCGGCCGCCACCTGGACGCCATCGAGCTCATGAATCCCAGCGCCGCCGGCCGCGCCCGCCACCACGCTCGTCGCCGGCTGAACGCCGAGCTGCTCCACCTGCCCGGCATCGGTTCCTCCGACGCGCACGTCGTGGAGGGGATCGGCACCGCGTGGACCTGGTTCCCGGGAGCGAGCGCCGAGGATTTCCGCGCCGCACTCGCGAGCTGGGAGCTCGAACCCGCCGGGGTTCACTGGAGCACGTGGCACAACGTGGACGTCTACCGCCGGCAGCTCGCCGCCAAGGCGCGGCACCTCCAGCACGCGATCGTGCGTGGTGAGGAATGGCGCTGAGCGGCGATACTCTGGGTGATGGCCGCTGAGCGAGAGGCCGCACCTCCGCCTGCCGAGGTCGCGGTCAAGCACAAGAAGCGGAACGCCAGCGCATCGAGCGCACGGTCGTCGCTCAAGATCGCCCTCGTCAGCCCGTACGGATTCCCGCACCCGGGTGGCGTCAACGACCACGTGCGCAGCCAGCACGAGGAGCTGCGCCGACTCGGTCATGACGCGTGGATCATCACCAGCAAGTACGGGAAGGAACGTGAGAGCGAGGGGCATGTCATCCGGCTCGGAACGGGCTGGGCCTTCCCCGCCAACGGCAGCATGGGCCGCGTGACGCTCGGCTGGCGCTTCAAGGAGCAGGCTCGCGAGCTGCTCGCGGAGCATCGGTTCGACATCCTCCACTTCCACGAGCCGTTCGTCCCATTCCTGTCGCCGACCGTTCTCGACCAGTCCGACACGGTGAACGTCGCCACCTTCCACGCCTTCGGTGGCTTCAGCCCCAGCTACTGGATTGGGCAGCGGTGGGCCGCGCAGCTGGCGGCCAAACTCCAGGGCCGAATCGCGGTCTCCGGCGCGGCTCGGCATTTCATCAGCCGATATTTCCCTGGGGACTATCGGATCATCCCCAACGGCGTCGACATCGAGCGCTACGCCTCCGCAGCGCCGATCGAGGAGCTTCGCGACGGAACGCTCAACATTCTCTTCGTCGGCCGGCTCGAGGAGCGCAAGGGCTTCATTCACCTGCTCAAGGCGTACCACCGCCTGCGCAAGCGCCACGTGGATGCGCGCCTGCTGGTGGTCGGCGCCGGGCCAAAGCTACGCGAGTATCGGCGCTATGCCGGCCTGCGGCAGATCCGCGACGTCGAGCTCGAGGCGATGGCGGCGGGCATACCGATCGTCGCCTCGGACATCCACGGCTACAAGAACGTCGTGCAGCGCGACGCTACCGGCCTGCTGGTGGAGCCGAAGAATCACAAGCAGCTTGCCGCGGCGCTCTACGCGCTTGCCCGCGATCCCGACCTGCGCCACCAGCTGGGAGAGGCCGCCCGGGCGAAGGCCCCCGAATATTCGTGGCCGCGCGTCACCGAACAGGTGGTTGACTACTACCGGGAGCTACTCGCCGAACGGAGTCGCGGCCGTGGCTAGCCCTTACAGCGGCTTGCGGTAGATGCGGCCCCGCTCGACCACGCTGAACCCGAGCGACTCATACAGCCCGAGCGCCCCGTGCGGGTTCTCCGCATCGACACCAAGACGAGCGGTGGTCATGCCGGCGCGCTTCAGCGCACGGAGGCTCTCTGCGACGATGGCTCTCCCCAGACCAAGCCGGCGGTAGCCGCTCAACACGGCCACCGATATCACCAGACCGCGTTGGATGCCGAGGAGTTCGTTCTCGGCGCGCTTGATGCGGTTCAGGGCGATGCCCACGATGCGGCCTTCGTGCCAGACGAGAACCCAGTTGCGGAGGTCCAGATTCGGATTCTTGAGGGACTGCAGGTACGCTTCCTCGCTCGTGTCCATGCCCCCAAAGTGGTCGCGGAAGGCGGCGATCTCGACCTCCCAGGCCTCGCGGGTGTCCTCCTCCCGCGCCGGCCGGAACTCAAAGCCCTGAGGCAGAGGAGCGTCCGGGACGTCGTCGAGATGCGGGCGCTCCATGTCGAACCAGAAACGAATCGGCACATAGCCGTTGGCTTCCAGGAGGGCGTTGCGGCCAGCCTCTTGGACGAGGGACCAGCTTTCCAGCCGCTTTGCAACCCCGGAATCGTGTCCGGCAGCGACCTGCCGCTGCCGCGCCTCCATCCAGCGGAGCAGGGCACCTCCCAGGCCTCGCCGGCGCCACGCCGGATGGACGAACCCCCAGGTCATGTAGTCGCGTCCTTCGTCGTTGTCGGCCTCCCAGCCGCCGATACTCGCAGCAACCATGCGACCGTCGAGCGCTCCAATCAGGATGTCCCGGCTCGGGTCGAAATGCGGCGTCGCGCTGTACCAGTTGGCGAGGTCCGCAGGAGTCGACCTGGAGGGGATGCCATCGGCTTCGTTTGACACGTTGCCGAGAGCGGAGAGCTCCGCCAGACCATCGGGCCAAGCCAGCTGCCGGAACGTGAGCCCATCGATGGCCGGCGGATTCGGCACCGCGGGCACGCCCTCGGGCATGCCCGGGCGCGAGGAAGTGCGCACGACATCGGTCATGGCGAAGCAGCCTCCATCGGCTTCCGGTACGCCGTCGATGTGTTGACGACGAAGAATCCGGCCCGCTCATACACTCCCACGGCGCCGTTGGGGTTGTCCGCGTCGACGCCCAGCATGGCGTGGTCCATGCCGCGCTCACGGAGGGCGACCAGCGACCGCGTCACGATCGCCTGTGCCAGCCCGCGTCGCCGCCACGGACGTCGCACGAAGACGCTCTCCAGCCAACCTCGGCTCCGCTCCATCGCCTCGTTCTCGAGGCGCGGAATGTGGTTGATCACCGCTCCCGCGATCTCGTCGCCGTCCCATGCGACGACGTACAGCGAGGGATCGAAGCTCGGGTCGTTGAGCATCTCCTCGAACGCCGCGTCATCGGCCGCCCAGCCGCCCCAGTGGTCCTGGAACGCCTCCGCGTCTGCATCCAGCAGCCGTCGCAGCGACGGGCGATCCACCGGGATGGCGCGGATCTCCAGGCCGTCCGGCATCGGTGCAGGAGAGACCTCGTCGAGATCATCGCGGCGCATCTCGTAGAAGCGCCGCACGACCGCGTATCCCTCCTGCTCCAGCAGCACGCGCTTGCCGGTCCGCCGTCCGTCCACCCAGCTGCCGTAGATTGCCGGTAGCTCGGTTGGGTGCTCCAGGACCGATGCCCTGGCCCGCGCCTCGAGCCACCCAAGCAGCCGGCGACCGATACCCCTGCGCGTCCAATCGGGATGCACGTAGCCGCCTACGCGACCCTCCCGCACCCGATCGGTCGTGTCGATCCAGTTGTGCCAGCCGTAGCCGACGACCAGCCCATCGTGCTCGACCATGACCACGTCACGAGCGGCATCGAAGTGCTCGCCGGGGTGGCTGAAGTAGTTCAGCAGCTCCTGCGGGCTGTTGCGCTCGTCGACGTCGTCCACCTCGTTTGCGGCATTCGAGATGCGCGCCATCTCCACGGCATCCGGTTCACCGCGCCAGGATCGGAAGACGAGCTCGAGCTCGGTCATCGGTCTGGTCTCTGGCTTGTTGGTCGTCGCGTCCATCAGCCCACCCTCTTGAGCTTGCCGGTCCGCTTCGCATCAGACATCCCCGAACAACGCGGTGACCGGTGTCCCCTCGATCAGGCCCGCGCGCACGCCATCGAGGACGTAGGTCGCTGGCGAGAAATGGCTGACGGCCTGCATCCAGCCTGGTAGCACCGAGATCGGGTAGTAGACCCCGCTCACCAGCAGCAGGACCGATTGGATGACGAACACCATCTGCCCGCCTCGCTCGACGTACATCAGCGGCAGGATGGCCGCCGCGATCCCGATGCCCATGAAGCTGAGCGAGCCGAGCAGGATGAAGGCTCCCGCGGTCGCGAAGTTCGCGTGGGACAGATCGAGCTGGAAGAAGAGCGCCAGCACGGTCAGCACCACCGCGGTGTGCACCAAGCCGTAGCCGATGGCGTAGATCGCAGAGCCCATGAGCTGCGCATAGCGGCGCACGGGTGCCATGAAGGTGTACTCGAGGGTGCCTTCCCAGCGCTCCCACTGCACCGTCTCGGCGATGAACTCGAAGACGAGCGAGAGGAAGTTCCAGAAGATGGCGCCCACCACCAGGACGAGGAGCAGCCGCTCGCTGCCCTCGCTGCGCCCGATCAGGGAGATCGCCAGAGCCCCGGCGATCGAGTAGATCAGCCAGGCGAACTCCCAGCCCCAGTAGCGCTTGGTCAGGTTGAAGTTGCGCTCGACGAAAGCAAAGCTCGCCTTCATCTCGCGCGCCATCAGGCTCATTGGTCATCTTCCTTGTTCTCGTCGTCACCAATGTCGTCGTCGAGCGAGCGGCCGGTGAAGGTCATGAACACGCTTTCCAGCGTTGGCTCCTTGCCGTAGTCGGCGGCGATCATGGTCTTGAGACCGTCGGGGGTGTCCTCGGCCACGTGGTCAGCACGATCGTCGCGTCGTGCGTGTCACGCATCTCCTCGATGAAGGTCTGCACGTCGAGCTTCGAGCGCGGGTCGAGGCCCGTGGTCGGCTCGTCGAGCAGCAGCAGCGTCGGGCTGGTCAGCAGCGCTCGCGCGATCGCAACCTTCTGCTGCATCCCCCGGCTCATCTGCTCCAGGGGCCGGCCCAGGCGGCTCTCACCGATGCCGAGCCGCGCTAGGATCCTGATCGCCTCGGCCTTCGCGGGGCGAGCGTCCATCCCGTACAGGCGCGCCGCGTAGCTCAGGTTCTCGTGCGGGCTCAGCTTCTTGAAGAAGGCCGCGTCCACGCTGACGCGATTGATGACGCGCTTGACGGTCATCTCCTCGCGCTGGACGTCGTGGCCAAAGACCTCGACCCGACCGCTGTCCAGCGTGAGCAGGGTGCTGAACAGACGGATCAGCGTGCTCTTGCCGCTCCCGTTGGCTCCCAGGATCCCGTAGATCTCGCCGCGGCGGATCCGCAGGCTGACGTCGTTCACCGCGATCACCGGCTTGCGCTTGCGACCCACCAGGAAGCGCTTGGTCAGGTGCTCGACCAGCAGCGCAGGCACCTCCGCCGCGCCCTCGATGCTCGCCGGGCTCGCGGCGAGATCAGTCACTGCCTGTCTGTTGACCTGTTCCAACACCGTGGTCATCGTCCGTTCCTTCCGTGTCCGCCGCAGACAACAATCGAGCCGCGGCCCCCGTTCGGTCCGCGGCTCCTGATGTCCAGATGCCATCAAAAAACCGTGGACCCTTTCCGGCCCACGGCTCGTGGCTTTCGTTCCGGCGGTCTCGCCGGCATCTCGTCAGCTCGAGGTGGGCACACATCTCCCGTCGAAGGCGCCGCTCAGAGGCGGCGTTCGGCGCAGTCGCGATGCGCGAATCACGAGAGTCATGTCCGTGTGTGCGACTCCTGCTGGGTGGTTGATCGGCGGGCCGAGCGGCGCGCAGCGACGCCCGAGCCGGGGGAGTCTACCGGCCGCTCCGACCCAGTGTCAAGGTTGAGCGGGGGTAGTAGTTAGAAGGCCGGAAAGTTGCCGCGGCGGAGGTTTAGTCGACTCTTGGGCGAGATCCCGAGCCTACCCACGGATGTGTTGTAATGGTCCCGCGGCCCGAGTTGATCGATTACGAGCCCTCGATGCCGTCGTTGGAAGGTCACCCTAGGATGGCGCACCTACGCGCCTTATCTCCCCATCAGAGCGAAATTGGATAGGGGTCGGGGGGAGTTGGCGTGTCCGCTCGCAACTAAGCTGCGCTCAAGGGATCCGCCTAAGTGCGGTGGTTCCGAGATACCCACGCGGTCCGGACTGTCCAGAGAAGGATAGCCACACCGATCAGCGCTGTAATGAGGCCGAGGATGGGCCAAAACAGTGGCGAAGCGCGGATATCGCCTGGCGGATAACTGTGTGGGGTGATCGCCTGATACAGGCCGACAATCAGGCGGTCGCGCCGCAGGGACTCTCTGCCGGTCCAGCGAGCTTCCACACGCCAGTGTGCGTGAACTCGGCCGAAACACCCATCCCACCACCAATGACCACTGCACCTTGGACGCCGCTCACCGACTGGAGGCAGTGGCCGAATCCAGTAAAGGCGGACCCTTGGGTGCTGCGGAGCTGCGTCATGAGAGCACCATTCTGCGAGCTCATCACGCGGGGCGCTTGCAACCGGTGGGCGGATGAAATGCGTGCGAGAATGGCCGCCGGTGCGGAGGGTCCCGTTTGCGCGTCAACCGTGGATTCCTGTTCTGGGGCCTGGGGTTTGTGACCGCCGGCCTCGTGGCACTCGCGATTCAGCTCGGATACCTGGATCGCACCGCGATGGCCGGGGCGTGGCGCCTGTGGCCTGTCATCCTGGTTGCCGTTGGCCTCTCGTTGATCTTGTCGCGGACGCCGCTTGCGCTGTTGGGAACCGTTGTCGCGGCCCTCATTGTCGGCGCCAGCGCAGGCACAGCCATCGCGGTCGGTCCAGGCTTCGCGGCCGACTGCGGCGAGTTGCCCTCAACGCCGCTTCAGGACCACTCCGGCACGTTCGGCCGAACGGCATCTCTGGAGTGGCAACTGGATTGCGTGACACTCAACGTCGCGACCGCCCGGGTCTCGAGCTGGCGCGCATCGGTCCGCAGCACAGGCAGCAAGGTGCCATCGGTCGACGGCGCAAGCGATCACCTCGACCTGCGTTCGGCCAACCAAGGTAACGTGCCCTTCCTGGATCAAGACCGCGAGCGGTGGTTGATTCAGCTCCCGATCGCCACGACCTATCAGGGCGAGATCCACGCCAATGGATCCACTGCGACCCTCGACTTGACTGGGTCACGCTTCAGCGCCCTAACGCTGCAACCCAATGCAGCCGATGTCGTGATGGCGGTTGACGGCGCGAACATCGAGGGTCTCGACGTGGACCTCAATGCCGGGAGCCTGTCGATCACGGCTTCTCCTGACACCAGCCTGTCGGGGTCGATCCAGGCGAATGCCGGATCGATCAAGCTCTGTGCGCCCCCGGGAACGGCGCTTCAGATCACCGCGAGCGGCACGGCCTTCGGCACCAACCTTGACGATTCGGACCTCGCCAAGGACGGTGATACCTGGGAGAGCGCAGGCTATCCCGAGGCAGCCAACAAGATCACGCTGACCGTGCACGGCAACGCGGCCAGCTTTGACCTGAACCCATCCGGAGGATGCCAGTGAACGGACGACGCCTGTACCGATCCGAGCGCGAGCGGATGTTCGGCGGGGTGGCGGGGGGCCTCGCCGACTACTTCGACCTGGACCCTGCGCTGGTGCGCGTGGCCTGGGCGGTGCTGATCATCGCCAGCGGCGGTCTCTTCCTGCTGATCTACATCGTCATGTGGTTCGTGGTCCCGGAGGCCCCGCCCGGCTATTCCCAAGCCGATGCCTCCGCACCTGGACCGCCTCCCGCGAGCGAATCGGCGACCGGCGCGAGCGCACCGACGGCATCGGCGCCGATGGGACCGCAACCATCCTCAATCGCCGGCGATTGGGCCGCGCGTCGCGCGGAGCGGCGACGACGCAGGTCAGGAGAGGGAGGGGTCCTGGTCGGTGCCGTGCTCGTCCTGATCGGGATCTGGTACCTGGCGCGCGACTACATTCCCGTGCTCAGGATCGCGGAGCTCTGGCCGGTCGCCCTGATCCTGATCGGTCTGGTGCTCCTCGCGGGCGCCTGGCGGCGCGCCGCCGACTAGCGGAGGAGCGAGGCCAAGCCGGTCGACCAGCGGCCGCCCGTACAGTCCCCAGGCGGCGGCTCCGAGCGCCAGGATCACGCCGAAGGCGAGCTGGATGCTCGTGACGCTCAACACCTCGCGGTTGCCCTGCGGCGGACCGGGGAACTTGAACTCGAAGTTCCATGGCGGCAAGGCGCGCGCCGCGTTCATGTACCAGTCGGGCATCGGCCACGCGGACCCCAGCGGCCAAACCAGGACGCCGACCACCGCGACCGCGACCAGGAAGGCGACCGCCAGCGCCTGGTACGCCCGGTTGCGCAGCGCCTCATCCACGAGATAGGCAATGGCGATCATGGCGAAGACCACCGCGGTCAGGTAGTGGTACTGGAACGTTGCCCGCTCGATCCGTGTCCACGGCAGGAACTGGAACGCGAAGGCCGCGACGATCAGCACCAGAGCGGCCGATCGGCGCCGCCAGGCGAGCACCCCACACGCGATGATCGCCGGCACGCCGGCCCAGAAGAGCACCGGGTTGCCACCGTTGTAGATGGCCGCGACCAGGTTGCCGTCCCAGGCTGAGCTGCCATAGAACCAGACTGGCTTGAGGTCGAGCGGCCAGCTCCACCACGGTGAGGCAGCGGGGTGGCCGGCCTGCAGGTTGAAGTGGTAGCTGAACATCTGCACCTGCAGCTCGTCGAGCGACCAGCCGTAGCCGGGCCCGCCGGGAATCGAGACCGCGTGCCCCAGCTGCAGGTACGGGATGTAGGCGATGAAGTAGACGAGCAACGGGATGACGACCAGGCACGCGCCGACCCATGGCCAGGCGAAGCCCGCCAGCTCCCCGGGTTGCAGCCAGCGGCGGTCGCTGGCCGGATTGCGGAGTGAGACGACCGCTCGGGCACCGATGAGCAGGCCCGCGACGGCCAGCATCAGCCACGCCGGCCAGGCGGCCTGCGTACCGCGCGCCAGGAAGTCGAAGAGCGCCTCGACCGCGTTGGCAGGGGTGCGGCCCTGCACCTGCCCGTAGCCGATGGCGAACGCCAGCCCAACACCACCCAAGACCACGCCCGTTGCTGGCACCGCCATGAGGTCCCCCGGATCGAGGGCGATGGGTCGCACGTAGACGAACGCAAGGGCCACGGCCAGCGCGATCAGGCAGGCCACCAGGAACGGCAGCGGAGCCCCGAAGCCGGTGACGATCGTGAGGAATCCAATCGCCGCCACCAGCAGGAAGCGGCCCAGCGCGGATCGCGAGAGGACGAGCACCAGCAAGCCGGCGAGTGCGTACCAGCCGACCCACTTGGTGGCTGCCGCCAGACCGATGAGCACGCCAACCAGCGGCAGCGCCCACCAGGCGCTGCGCGCCCATCGGCCTGACCAGATCTGCCAGAAGACCAGATAGGCGGCAACGATGAAGACCGCGACGTAGATGTCGTTCATGGCGATGCGGCTCATCACGTAACTCATGCCGTCGAACGTGACGAACAGCGCGGCCAGGATGGCGATGCCCCGGCGGCGGAACATGGTCGCGGCCAGCAGGTAGATGAGGCCCACCAGGATCGCGCCGAAGACGATCCCCATCAGACGCCAGGCGAACGCATTGCTGCCCGCGTCGACGCCGACCAGCGCTGCCGATCCCCCCTCGGAGGTCGCGATCAGCAGCCGTCCGTCGTCATCGGCCTGTGAATGGTCGGAGACGTCGAAGGCCATGGCCGTAGCGGGCGCGGGCAGCGCCGTGGCATCGAAGGTCGCGTACCCCGAGCGCGAGTCCCCGAGCGGGTCGATCGTCCACAGCGTGGGCGAACCATTGGTGGCGGTCCCCGCCGCGTACACGATGTTGGCGATCGGCTGCCAGGCCAGCGACGTGGCGGGTCCCGGGAGCGGCACCGGGTCATCCGTGGTCTGGGTCATCGCGGGCGCGGCGAACACGAGGACCCCACCGGTGGTCGAGCCGTGCTCGTTGGTGGCAGGGAGTGGGCCGGTGGCGACCCACAGCTGCTGATCGGAGCCGGTGCCCTGCACCACCATGGGACCCGGGATGTCGTACTTCAGCGCCTGGCGCGTGCTTTCCGCCAGCGTCGCGGCGGCGAATGCGACCACCACCCGCTGCCCGGGCAGGGTCGCGAAGACCGTATCCCCGCCGGACCCGGAGGTTCCTGTGGCGAATGCAATCTGCCGCGCCACGACCGGCTTGTTGGCGAGAACGGTGCCCGTGTTGCGCTCGACGACGGTCAGGCCGTTGGACCCCCGGAACGCGATCTCCTGCGCATCGGCCGGGATCACGATCTGATCGACTGAGGCCAGCCCGGTATCGATGGTGTTGGACCTGGTTGGCGGCCCACGCTGGCCGTTCGCGGACATGAAGAGGGTGAGGTCGTACGTGGCGACCTTGCCGCTTGACCCGAGGCCCACCAACAGCCGGTCAACCTGGTCGTCATAGACCAGCGCAGCCACCGGCGCCCCGACGTCCCAGCTCGAGATGCGGCTTCCGTCCAACGCGTCCATGGCGTCGACGCGATTCCCATCGGCCACGAAGGCGACCGAGCGCTGGTAGCCGAATGCCTGGCGTCGCGGCGCAATCGCCAGCCCACCGGTGGCACGGGTCAGGTCGACGCTGCTCACCGCCTTGTTCGGGTCGGCGACCTGGATTCCGGCCGCGATCAGGTACTTGGCCAGCATCGGATGCGTCCATTCGTAGACGTCGCGCTTCCAGCCGTGCTCCCAGTCCGCGAGCCACTCGGTAGCCGATCGGGCGTGGTACACCTCGTCGAAGTGCATCGATCGGGGCTCGTCCAGCCGCCAGAGCCGATACCCGAAGGCAACCAGCACCAGCGCCAGCAGGAGCACCACGTCGAGGCGGTCGAGCCTCCGCGGCGCATCACCAAAGCGCTCCTGCGAGATCGGGGGTCGCCGCAGCCACGCCGGTGCTGAAAGGCCGCTGCCAGCCGGGGCCGCGGGCGCCGGCGCCTGCGCGGGTGCCTCGCCATCGGTCACCTGCTTGCGGGTGCTCCAAGCCGGCTCACGAGCGAGATTGCCCGCCAGAAACAGGAGCCAACCCAGCGCGAGCACCACCGCGGCGGAGACGAGATAGATGCCCCACGGCGCCAGGAGCGTCGCCGCCAGCACTGGATCGCGTGCCATGGCCCGGCCCCCGACCCCCGGATTGATGACGCTGGGATAGAACGACCAGTCCGCCGTGTAGACCCCGTACACGTTGGCGAAGAACGAGAGCGAGAGGACCGCGTACAGCGCCGCCCACCGCCAGTTGCGCAGGACGAGCAGCGCCCCGATCGCCAGGGCCGGGAACAGGTAGCGCTCGTGAACCCGGGTGGGCAGCACGAAGAATGCGACCGATACGACTAGCGCCGCCACCAGCAGACCGACCGCGTCATCGCGCCGGATCAGCACCCAGGCCGCGAAGAGGGCAACGGCGATGAACAGGATCGCCCCCACCAGCTGCCAGTTGACGCCGAATGAGCCGATCACCAGCGCGGTTTTCTGGTCGTCGCCCCAGAACAGGCTCGGAGTCAGGCCACCCGCGTCGCGTGGCGCCGCCAGCCCGCTGAAGGGGTTCATCCACAGGTTGAAGGCGTTGATGCTCAACCCGGTGTAGGTGCTTGCGGCCTTGAGGAATTGACCGATGAGGCTCGTGCTCTGGTTACCCGGACCCACCACCGACAGTCCGTACGGCCAGATCAGCAGTACGAGCGACCCGAGCCCCGAGGCGAGGGAGGTCAGGACGCGCAGGGCGTCGGGACGGCCGTGCTGGCTGGGATCCGAGGAGCGCCCGAAGATGTGCCGCTTGAGGCCCACGATCGCGACGATCGGGATCATGAACGCGAACTGGTATTTCAGCAACAGGCAGACCACCGCCCCGACCGATGCCGCCTCGGTCGAGCCCCGCGCCAGCAGGCAGAGGGTACCGATGATGGCGAAGGTGCCGACCGAATCGACCTGGCCCCAGACCGACGAGTCGAAGATCACTCCGGGGTTGAACATGAAGAGCGCCGAGGCGGCCAGGCCGACCTGCTCCGCCGTGTTGTCGCCAAGGCGGCCCAGGAAGCGTCGCGCGAACAGGAAGAGGAGCCAGGCGGTCCCCGCGTCGGCGAGGATCCCGGGGATCTTGACCAGGCCGCTCGTGACGTCGAGCCCGACCAGCGGCTGCAGGGCGCGGCCGACGAGCCCCAGCGCCCACAGTACGTACATGTAGCCGGGCGGGTAATCGCTCAGGAACCCCGCTCGATAGAATGCGCCCGGGCCGTTGCCGGCCATCTGCTGGGCCCAGGCGGTGAAGTCGCCGATGTCGACCCCGAAGCCGCTTCTTGGCACCCAAACTGCGGCGATGAACGCTCGGAGGATCAGCCCACCGACGATGATTGCGAGCAGGAGCGTTCCCGCGCTGAAGGGCAGGCTGCGCTCGAATGACCTTGCGCCCCGTCCCCGCGCGGGGTCGCGGGTCATCGTCGGCGCCGTAGTCACAGGCGCCGGTTGGTCACGCTCGCCAAAGTGGCGGTGAGTATACATCCCGCCTCCGACGCGCTCGGAGAGGGGTGGGATGCGGCAACCGGCGAGCTCGTGCGGCCGGCCCCCGCCCGCCAGTTGGTGCTGCCTCGGCTGCGCCGGACCGCGCTGCCGTACGCGGACGGCCTCCTGTCATGGACCGCGGCGGCGGTGACCATCGTCAGCTTTGGCATCTTCCTGCGCACGTTGCTCCCCTCGGCGGGCTTCTGGGACACGGCGGAGGCCCAGACCGTCCCGCACACGCTGTCGATCTTCCACCCGACCGGCTTCCCAACCTACGCCATCCTGGGATGGCTGTGGAGCCAGATTCCCGTCGGCGACGTGGCGTGGCGTATGAACCTGTTGTCTGCGGTCTGCGTTTCCCTGTCCGCTGGCCTCGTGGTGCTCATCACCGGCCACCTGGTCGCCGAGCGTCACCCGGGGGTGCGGATCGCCGCCGCCATGGTCGCGGGAAGCGCCTTCGCGTTCGCGGAGGAGACCTGGGCGATCGCGGTGCGCGCCGACGTCCATGCCCTGAACACCCTCTTCGTGGCCCTGCTCGTCTGGTTGCTGTTTTGCTGGCGCGCGGCCGAATGGAGCGGAGCGCCGAGGGCAGGTCGGTGGCTGCTGGCGTCGGCGCTCGTCTTCGGCATCGCGCTCGGCAACCATCCGCTGGTGGGCCTGATGGCGTTCGGGATCGCGGCGTGGCTCTTCATCGTCGACCCCGGTTTCTGGCGGCGCTGGCGGCTGATCGCCGCCTGCATCGGTCTCCTCCTGCTCGGATTGGCGACCTACCTGTACATCCCCCTCCGAGCGCTGACGCCCCCCGAGCCGCCGCTGTTCTACGCGCGGCCCAACACGCTCGATCGGATGCGGTACCTGATCTTCGCCGAGCAGTTCCACAGCCTCTTCGACTTCAGCAACCTCCTCGGGTCGATCGGCGACAAATGGCCGGACGCGTCCGCCACGCTGGGCCGGCAGTACCTGGGGCCCGGCTGGGTCCTGGCCGCCGTTGGCGCGGCAACGCTCGCCGTCCGGCAGCTGGGCGCGTTCTTCTTCCTGGGGATGATCGTGGCGGCGGACATCGTCTATTCCATGAACTTCAACGATGGCGACATCAACCGCTACTACCTGCCCGCGCTGGTTGCGAGC
>VBGQ01000213.1 GCA_005882055.1 Chloroflexota bacterium | reverse complement strand
CGGCTGAATGGGAACTTGATGGGCATCTGCTCAGTTCGACCGATGGCTGCCGCGCCACACGGCGTACGCGGTCACGCCAACCCCGACGGCGGCGGACGAGACGGCGCCCGTCAGGAGCAGCCAGGTGGGGACGTGGAGATCGAATGGCCTCGTGCGACGGCGTCCCGCGACACGACGCGCGAGCTCGGCTTCGAATCGGGCGCTCACTGGGACCGGAGCGAGCGCCAGGCGCAGCTGGTCGGCGGTGTCAAGCAGCGGGGCCAGCTCGCGCTCACTCGTGGCCAGCCGCCCGTTGAGCAGGCTGTCGACAGCCCGATCGAGGCGCTCGGCCGGGCTCGGCTCAGCGATCGTTCGGCTGCCGATCCGGCGGTCCGCCGGGGTGTGGTCGGCCACGGAGTCTCCCTTCCAGCTGGGGCGGCAGGTGTACGGCGCAGCGCTCGGACGCAGCTGCCTGAGGTAGCTACGTGTCGAAGCTCGTCATGGTACGGAACACCGCGACCGGCGTTTCGTTACGCCCGCCCGATACGCCTCAGGCGCGAAGCTGACCGGCGAGGTCCTTCAGGGCCCGATGCAGCAGGACGCGGACCGCGCCCTCGGAACGGTCGAGCACCTCGCCGATCTCGCGGGCGGTCAGGCCGTCCGCGAAGCGGAGCAGCACGACCTGGCGCCGGTCCTCCGGAAGTGCGGCCACCGCAGCGCGGATGCGGCGAGCGTCCTCGGCGCGCAACGCCAGGCCGGCCGGGTCGGCGTCCGGCGCCGATGGTTCCAGCGGGATGGCGTCGATCGGCTCGGTGCGGCGGCGGGCGCGGGTGCGATGCGCGTTGGCGAGCGCGGTGGCGTCCTCTGCGTCGTGGTGGTCACCCCGCTGGTAGAGGGCGTAGCTGTAGACCGGGTCGAGGTAGCGATGGTAGAGGGCGGCGAACTCGGCCGGATCGCGCTGGGCGGCTCGCACGGCGGCGAGGTCCGGATCGCGCGCCGTGAAGGGCTTCGCGCCCTCCGCCGCGACTGATGGCCGGTTCGGCATCGGCTCGCTCATGCGGAAACCTGCACAACCTCGCCATACGCGACCGCGACGACTCCTGCACTGCTCTCGACCTGAAGGGAGCCATCGCCCGCGATCCCGCGCACCCGCCCGTCGACGCTTCCCTCGCCGGCCGTGACGCTCACCTCCCTACCGGTCAACCACGACGCACGCTGGTAGCGCTCGAGCGGCGAGCGACCGGCCTCGACCGCCTCGAGCTCCTCGGAGAGGGCAGCCAGATAGGCCTGCAGCAGTGCCACACGATCAACCTGACGTCCACTGATCTCGACGAGCGACGTGGCTCGTGGCGCGAGCTCCGCGGGCATCTCCTCGCGCGGCCAGTTCACGTTCATCCCGGCTCCAAGGACCGCCTCCCCGACGCGGCCGTCACGAATGGCGGTCTCGAGCAGCAACCCGGCGAGCTTCCGCCCCCTCTCGTCGACGACGTCGTTCGGCCATTTCAGCGACAGGCCGTCCCGTTCGGCGAGAGGCAGGTGGGACCGGCACGCGCCCAGCACCGCCAGCGCGGTCGCCGCGCCCAGCTGCCAGGCGTCGGACGCCGGGAGCCGTGGTCGGAGCCCGACCGAGACCATCAAGTTGACGCCCGGTGGGGAGCTCCAGGCGCGACCGCGCCGTCCGCGCCCGGCGGTCTGCAGATCCGCGACCACCGCGGTGCCCTCATCTCCGTCCGCGAGGAGCTCCCAGGCGCGGTCGTTCGTCGAGCCGATGCTCGCGTGAAACTCGACCCTCCCGCCAAGCCGGCGGCCCGAGTCTTCCGCGCTGTTCCACAACGAGGCGTGCGCCATGCGCTCAACCGTGCGATTGATCGGCGGATTCTACTCCGGCTGATCTCGGAAACGGCCTCGGAGCCAGGTCTGGTCGCGGGTGGAAGGCGGTACACTCGCCCTCCCATGGCCCCTACCGCCACGCAGACCAGCGACTCTCCGGCGCCGTCGCGCCCCGTCCGCGAGCGGGTCTTCAGCGGCATCCAGCCCTCCGGCGCGTCGCATCTTGGCAACTACCTGGGGGCGCAGGTGAACTACGTCAAGCTGCAGGACGAGTACGACACGATCTACGGGATCGTCGACCTGCACGCCCTGACCACCGTGCACGACGGCGACGAGATGCGCCGCCTTGCACACGAGATGGTGCTCGACCTGCTCGCCGTGGGCCTCGACCCCGACCGCTGCGCCCTGATCCGCCAATCGGACCTTCCCGAGCACGCGGAGCTGGCGTGGATCTTCAACACGGTCGTTCCGGTCGGATGGGTCGAGCGCACGCCAACCTACAAGGAGAAGCGCGAGCAGGGCGTCGACAACAGCATGGGCCTGCTCGACTACCCGGTGCTGCAAGCCGCGGACATCGTCATCTACAAGGCCACCCGCGTGCCGGTTGGCAGGGACCAGGCGGCGCACCTCGAGCTGTCACGCGAGATCGTGCGGGCCTTCAACCGACGATATGGACCGATCTTCCCCGAGCCGCAGCCGGTCTACACCGATGCGCCGGTGGTGCTCGGCACGGACGGCCAGCGCAAGATGAGCAAGAGCGCCGGCAACACCATCCCGATCTTCGCCGAGCCGGACGAGATCCGGAAGATCGTGATGAACATGGTCACCGACCCGCAGCGCATCAAGCGCACCGATCCCGGGCGCCCCGAGATCTGCAACGTCTGCCAGCTGCACCGCTTCTTTGGCGGCGACTACCTGCAGATCCAGGACGGCGAGCGGACGGCACGCACCGGCTGCGTCGACACCAAGCAGCTGCTCGCCGAGCGGATCATCGAGCACTTCAGACCGATGAAGGCGAAGCGTGACCAGCTCGCGGCCAATCCCGACCACGTCGAGGAGGTGCTGGCCGCCGGAGCGGCAAAGGTGCGTCCGATCCTGGAGGCGACGATGGCCGAGGTGCACGCCGCGGTCGGGATCGGTCCCAGGCGGGGCTGACGAGACCGATGTTGCCGCCCAGCCTCGGATCCGGGCTTGGCACGCGGGAGCGGTGGTGGCTGCTCGCGTTCCTGATCCTGGGGAGCGCGTACTTCGCGTCCCTGCTCCTCCAGCAGGCGGTTTCCGTCCTTGGTGGATTCAGCTCGATTTTCCTGATCCTCTTCCTCGCCTGGCTGATGGCGTTCGTGATGGCGCCGTTCGTCAATGCTCTCTCGGAAGGCCTGCACATGCCGAGGGCCCTCGCGACCACGATCGTCTACCTGGTTGCGCTGGTGGCGCTCGGTGCGCTGATCTTCGGCCTGGTGACCGCGATCACCGAGCAGGTGCGCGAAGTGAGCCGCACCTTCCCGGCCACCGCCAGCCAGGTGGAGGCGACGCTCCGCTCATGGCAGCAGGACTCGTTCCTCAATCGATTCGGCATCAAC
>VBGQ01000212.1 GCA_005882055.1 Chloroflexota bacterium | reverse complement strand
GAGCGCATCCAGCGCGTCGCGCGGGAGGGGACCGGCACGGTCGCCACCGCCGGTCTGGCGCAGCACGGTGTGGTGATCGTCGAGGTCGGGGGCACCGTGGGCGACATCGAGTCGCTGCCATTCCTCGAGGCGATACGCCAGATGCGCAAGGACGTGGGTCGTCGCAATGTGCTGTACGTGCACGTCACGCTGCTGCCCCAGATCGGCGCGACCGGGGAGCTGAAGACGAAGCCCACCCAGCACTCGGTCAGCACCTTGCGCGGCATTGGTATCCAGCCCGACGTCATCATCCTGCGCAGCGACGAGCCCATCGACGACGAGATCATGGACAAGGTTGCGCTCTTCACCGATGTGGACGTGCACGCGGTCATCCCCCTGCGGACCGCGCGCAGCATCTACGAGGTGCCGCTCCAGCTGGAGCGCGCCGGGCTCGGCAAGCTGATCACCCGCGAGCTCGAGATTCCCGCCGGCGAGCCGGACCTGCGCGACTGGCAGGAGCTCGTGGATCGCATCCGTACTCCGCGACCTTCGGTCGAGATCGCGATCGTGGGCAAGTACACCGAGCTACCGGACGCCTACATCAGCGTCTCCGAGGCGCTCAAGCACGCAGCGCTGCACCATCGCGTGGACGTCAAGGTGCGCTGGATCCGCAGCGAGCACCTCGAGCGGCTCGAGGCGGAGCAGGTCGCCGACGAGCTCAAGGGCGTCGCCGGAGTGCTGGTTCCCGGTGGCTTTGGGTATCGCGGTGTCGAGGGCAAGATCCGCGCCATTCGCTGGGCGCGGATCAACGGCGTGCCGTTCCTGGGACTGTGTCTGGGGCTGCAATGCGCGGTCATCGAGTTCGCGCGCGAGGTGCTCCAGACCGACGACGCGAACTCCAGCGAGTTCAACGTCTTCACCGCCAACCCGGTGATCGACCTGATGCCTGACCAGCACGAGGTTGCCGACAAGGGCGGCACCATGCGCCTTGGCCTCTACCCCGCGCGTCTCGAAGAGGGCAGCAAGGTACGCGAGGCGTATGGCACGGAGATCGCCTACGACCGCCACCGGCATCGGTTCGAGGTGAACAATGGCTACCGAGACCGTCTCGGGGAGGCGGGCATGTGGTTCAGCGGCGTCTCCCCCGACGGGCGCCTGGTCGAGTACGTCGAGCTGCGGGATCACCCGTGGTTCGTCGCGACCCAGGCACATCCCGAGCTGAAGAGCCGGCCGAACCGGCCGCATCCCCTCTTCCGGGACTTCGTTGGCGCCGCAGCCAGCCTTGCCGGGCTCGCCGTCCCAGCGGCGGAGTCGAGCGAGGAGCTCGCGACGCGTCCTCGCCGCGGCAACGCCACGAAGCGCCTCCCCGCCGCCGAACCCTCTGTGGTCGAGGCGAGCACTGCCACGAACGAGTCCTGAGCCGATGGCGACGCAGGCTCGCCGCCGCTCGAGCCGTAAGGGTTTCGATCGAGCAACCTACGAGGAGGGCGTCCAGGCGTTCCTGGCCGAGCTCGGCGAGGAGCAGTACCGACGGCTCGCAGACCCCAGCGATCTCCCGACCGAGGCCGCCGTCTACGCCCGGCATGCTGACCTCTTCGCCGAGGGGCCAATCGAGGCGCTGCGTCGCGCCGCAGACTCGACCGGAGAGGAGGGGGAGCGCAACCGGGCGCTGCTGGCGTTCGCCACCGACGGGTACCTCCAGCGTACCGGGGCCGCGCTCGCCGACCAGATCGCCACCGCGGAGAACCGCGCGGTCATCCACTGGCGTGGCGAGCCGATCGCGTATCCGCTGGCGCGAGACCGGATCAGCGCGACGGGCGATCGGGCCGAGCGGAACGGGCTCTTCGAGCACTGGCTCCGCGCGGTCGAAGCCATCAACCCACTTCGCATCGCACGTTTCGAAGCCCTGGAGGACGCGGTGCGGGACCTGGGCTATGTCGACCGCGTGGAGATGGTGCGCAGGACCCGCGGCTGGAACCCCGACGAGCTGGCCGCGCAGACGCGGGGCGCGCTCAACTCCTCCGAGACCGGGTACTACGCCGCTATGCGACGGCTCCTGGCCCGTGCGGGCATCGAGCAGGGCGATGGGAGCCTGGCGGACGCATGGTTCGGCCTCCGAGGAATCGGGTGGGACGCCTGGTTCGAGCCGCGGCGGTTGCCTCGCATCCTGGAGACGACCCTCGGGGCGCTGGGCATGGCCCTTCGCGACCAACCCGGTGCGACCCTCGATTTCGAGCCGAGGCCGGGCAAGGCCCCCGGGGCCTCATGCGTCGCGGTGCGGGTCCCTGGCGACGTGCGGGTGATGGTCAATCCACGCGGCGACTGGGAGGACATGAGCGGTGCCCTGAACGTGGCCGGCCACCTGGTGCATCTGGCGAGCGCCGCGAGTGATACCCCGCCGAGCCTCGGCGTACTGGGCAATCCGAGCGTCGGCCAGGGCTACGCCTTCCTCATGGAAGGGCTGCTGGGCGAGCCGGGCTGGCTCGCGGA
>VBGQ01000009.1 GCA_005882055.1 Chloroflexota bacterium | reverse complement strand
GGCGAGGCGCTGCTCACCACCAACGCGGGGGCTCCGCCCGAGACACGCGTCTCGATCCCCTAGTCCGCCACGCCATGCATGCCATCCTCCCGCCCTGGACGGATCCCGACCCGGCGCTCCTTGCGCGCCTGGGAGACGTCATCGACCCGGATCGCAAGGTCCTTGCCGCGCTCGAGCGGATCACGCCGCTCTCCGGCAAGCGAACCGCCGACGCCGGGACCGGGATCGGCCACTATCCGATGCTCCTCGCGCGGCGCACCGGGAGAACCTATGGCATCGAGTCAGAGCCTGAGTTGCTCGAGGCTGCGCGCGTCCGCGCCGGCCAGGCGCACCAGCCGAATATCCGGATCGTTGAGGGCCACCCGGAGGCCCTCCCCCTCCGGGATGGGGCCGTCGACATCGTGCTGCATGGCCTCATCGACCCGGATGATGCCTGCCTGCCGGCCATCGCCGAGGCACTCCGTGTGATTCGGCCGGGGGGGCGGCTGATCGTGATGGGCTATTACGGGCGCGACGACGTGGGACCGCTGCTCGATCCGGAGGTGGTCCAGCATGCGCTGGAGGCGACCCAGCGGCGCACCGGCTGGTGGCTGCGTCACGACTTCAAGATCAAGGTCGTCCACGCGCGCTTCGACCTGCACGACGAATCGACCGCCCAGGAGCTCCTCGTACGCCTCTATGGCGAACGCGGGCGAGCAGTCCTGGAGGCACCCCATCGGACCTCCCTGGAGCTCAAGCTGGGCCTCTACCACCGCGCTCGGCGCTAATGGGGAGGCCACCTGCGAGTAGCGCCGCGGAATCGGTGCGGATCGCGGCGATTACCTGCAGATTCAGTGTTGCGTGGCGCCGGAACGCCCGTTAGCATGCCACCGTCGAGGGCCAGGCTCTTCTCCCCCCGGAGCCTGGCTCTCGGCCTGTCTTGCGCCCATGCGGTGCGATAATGAACGGCCAATCCTGCATTGACCGATGGCGCCCGCGGTCCGCGGGCGCACCCCTCTCCCAGGAGGCCCACGACCGATGGTCACCACCGGCGCTCCGCGCATGAAGATCACCTACGCCACCCTCTCCGCGGAGAACGAAGAGCTGCAGGCGGCGTTCGACCGAGCGGTGGCAAGCGTCAGGGAGCATCTCGGTCAGCGCTACCCGATGCTGATCGGAGACGAGCGCCGCTTCGCCGATGAGGAGTTCGAGGACCGCTCGCCGATCGACACCTCCCTGGTCGTCTCGCGCTTCCCAATGGGCACGCGCACCGACGTCCAGGACGCCGTCGCGGCGGCCAGGGCCGCCTTCCCCGCCTGGCGCGACCTGGGCTGGCGCCGCCGGATCGGGCTGCTGCGACAGGCGGCGGACCTCATCAGCGAACGCCAGTTCGAGTACGCCGCGCTGATGGCCTTCGAGGTCGGCAAGAACCGACTCGAGGCGCTCGGGGACGTCGAGGAGACCGCCGACCTGCTGCGCTACTACTCCGACGTGATGGAGCGCCACGAGGGCTTCGTGGAGCCCATGGGCTCGCTCTCCCCGGCCGAGCACACGCGCTCGGTGCTGAAGCCGCACGGCGTCTGGGCGGTCATCTCGCCGTTCAACTTCCCGATGGCCCTCTCCGGTGGCCCGGCGGGCGGGGCATTGATCGCGGGCAACACCGTGGTCATGAAGCCGTCGTCGGACGCCCCTTTGATGGGCTACAAGTTCGCCGAGGTGCTGCGCGAGGTCGGCGTACCCCCAGGGGTGGTCAACCTGGTTACCGGCCCGGGCGAAACCGTGGGCGTTGAGCTCGAGCAGAACCCGGGGATCGACGGCCTGGTCTTCACGGGCAGCTACGAGGTCGGCATGCGCCTCTACTCGAGCTTCACGCGCGATTACCCGCGACCGATCATCACCGAGATGGGCGGCAAGAACCCGGCCATCGTGACCCGCTCCGCGGACCTCGACGAGGCGGCTGAGGGCGTGATGCGCTCGGCCTTCGGCTTCGACGGCCAGAAATGCAGCGCCAACAGCCGGGTCTATGTCGAGCGCCCAGCGGCCGAGGAGTTCCTCGCCAAGCTGGTGGAGAAGACCGAGAAGCTCGCCGTCGGCGACCCGACGCGGCGCGAGAACTGGATGGGCCCGGTCATCAACGAGCGGGCGTTGCGCAAGTTCACCGACGCGGTCGAGGAGGTGCAGCGCGACGGCGGCACCATCGAGGTCGGCGGCGCGGTGCTGAGCGGGGACGGGACGGAGCGCGGGTTCTTCCCGACGCCGACGGTTGTCTCCGGACTGCCGCTCAGCCACCGACTCTTCCGCGAGGAGCTGTTCGTGCCGCTGGTGGTGGTGGGCGAGGTCGACTCCCTGGATGAAGCGCTCGAGCAGGCAAATGCCACGCCCTACGGCCTGACCGCGGGCATCTTCACGCGCGACGACGCCGAGATCCGCCACTTCCTCGATGGCATCCAGGCGGGCGTGGTCTACGTCAACCGTCGCGCCGGCGCCACGACCGGAGCCTGGCCAGGGATCCAGTCGTTCGGGGGCTGGAAGGGATCGGGGAGCTCCGGAAAGAACGGCCTCGGCCCGTACTACGTGCAGCAGTTCATGCGCGAGCAGTCACAGACGGTGATGGGCGAGGAGCCTCCGCCGGCGTGACGGCCGTCACTCGCGCCAGCCGGACATCCGCGGACGAGGCCGCGCTCGCCTACCCGAGTGGCTGGTTCGCGGTGCAGCTGCGCTACGCCTACCTGATCGGCGAGCCACCCGTCTCGCGCATGGTCGAGGACCGCGTGATCCTGGTGGATGGCCGTGACGAGGAGACCGCACTCGGACGCGCCTGCGAGATCGCCCCGGAGTACGAGCACGAGCTGCAGACCGATGACGGAGACCCGGGCCTGATCCGCTTCGAAGGGATCGTCGCCATCAAGGAGCTCGACGACCCGCCCGCCGCCGGGACCGAGGTCTGGCACGAGCTGATGGCGCCCGGCGGGCTCCCCGACGAGGAGATCGGCGAGCCCCTGCCGCCGGTGTATCCCGCGCAGATGGCATTTCCCCGCGCCTCCGACGACTGACCGATGCGCTGGTATGCGGTCAGCCAGGCCGCCTACCGAATCGTTCGGCCGCTCCTCTTCCGTATCGAGCCGGAGCGCATCCATCGCCTGACGATCCGCCTCCTGCGCGGCACCGCCGGCAACGCTCCGGGACGCGCCCTCCTGGCGATGGCGAGCGGCGCGCCGCGAGAACATGCCACGCGGGAGGCGCACGCCGAGCTTCGAGTGGCCGATCTGGCCTTTCGCAACCGCATCGGTCTCGGAGCCGGCTTCGACAAGGACGCGCTCGCGCTGCGCGGCTGGGCGGCGCTGGGCCTCGGCTTCGCGGAGGTGGGCACGGTCACCCCGCTCCCGCAGCCGGGCAACCACGCACCCCGGCTCTTCCGCCTGAGCCGGGACGAGGCACTCGTCAACCGCATGGGCTTCAACAACGCGGGGGCCGCGGAGCTCGCGCGACACATCATGCTGGCACGCCGGTCGTTGCCTCCCGGTTTCGTGATCGGGGTCAGCATCGGCCGGAACAAGGCCACCCCTGATGGCGACGCGCTGGCGGACTATGCGGCCACCTTCCGCCTGGTCGCCCCGGTTGCGGACTACGTGGCGCTCAACGTCAGCTCCCCCAATACGCCGGGCCTGCGCGACATGCAGGAGCGCGAGACTCTCGGCCGACTGCTGGAGGCCATCCTCGCCCTTGGTCGTGAGCTGTCGTCGGAACGGCCGGTCTTCGTGAAGCTCGCCCCGGATCTCGACCATGGCACGCTGGTTGGCCTGCTGCGCACGGTGTGCGACGGAGGCGCACGGGGCGTTGTCCTGGCCAACACCAGGCCGGGAGCCCACGGACCCCGCGGGGAGACGGGCGGCCTCTCCGGCCCTCCGCTGCTTGCCCGGATGCTCGAGCTGGTCGGGACCACGCGCGCAGAGGTCGGCGACCGCCTGGCGATCATTGCCTCGGGGGGCATCGGCTCAGGGAGCGACGCGGCATCCGCCGTGCGCGCGGGCGCCGACCTGGTCCAGCTGTGGACCGGCCTCGTCTACTGCGGGCCGGGTCTCATCGGTGAGGCGATCGGCGCCACCACTTGAGCGTGGCGAGCGCTGATAAGATGCGGACGGCTAGCCAAGGGCGCGGGCAGGACGCGCCACTCCATCCCGGAGTCGTCGCCATGCCTACGCGCCCCTCCGCGGCTCCTGCTGCCTCGAGGCTCGCGGCGCCGCACATCGTCACCGAGCTCCCCGGCCCCCGTGCACGCGCGCTTATCGCGCGCGACCAGCGGACCGTCAGTCCGTCCCTCACCCGCGCCTACCCGCTCGTCGCCGAGTCGGGGAGCGGCTACACCGTGACCGACGTGGACGGCAACAGGTTCCTGGACTTCGCCGCGGGTATCGCGGTCGTCTCCACCGGCCACAGCCACCCCGCGGTGGTGGCGGCCATCAGCGAACAGGCCCAGCGCCTGATCCACATCGCGGCCACGGATTTCTACGAGCCACGCTACGTCGAGTTCAGCGAGAAGCTGGCCGCCATCGCTCCGTTCCGGGAGCCGGCTCGCGTCTTCCTGACCAACTCGGGGACCGAGGCCGTCGAGGGCGCCATCAAGCTGGCGCGCTTCCACACCGGGCGGCCGGGGATCATCGCCTTCGAGGGCGGCTTCCACGGTCGCACCATGGGCGCGCTCTCGCTGACCAACTCGAAGATCCGCCAGCGGGCGGGCTTCGGACCGCTGCTGCCCATGGTCGAGCACGCGCCGTTCCCGCGGGTGCGCACCTGGCGCGAGCAGTCGGGCGGCGACGGCACCGCGGAGCTCGATGTGCTGCGCCATGCGATCCTGGGCCGGATCATGGCGCCGCGGGACGTGGCCGCCATCGTCGTCGAGCCGATCCAGGGAGAGGGCGGCTACTTTCCCGCTCCCGCGGCCTTCCTGGCGGGGCTTCGCGAGATCTGCGACGAGCACGGCATCCTGCTCATCGCGGACGAGATCCAGTCCGGGATGGGACGGACCGGCCGCTGGTGGGCGATGCAGCACCCCGGCATCGAGCCGGACATCGTCACCGTCGCAAAGGGGATCGCCTCGGGCATGCCGATCGGCGCGTTCCTGGCGCGCGAATCGGTCTGGACCTGGGAGCCGGGTGCCCATGGCTCGACCTTCGGGGGCAACCCCGTCTGCGCCGCCGCCGGGCTGGCGACCCTGGCCCTGTTGGAGGACGGCTTGATCGCCAACGCCGCCCGCATGGGCGAGCATCTCCAGGCGGGCCTCGAACAGGTCGCGAGCGGTCAGCCGCAGGTGCGCGACGTGCGCGGCGTGGGGCTGATGATCGGGGTGGAGTTCGAGACGCACGACCAGGCGGCGTCGGTGGAACACGCGGCCTTCGAGCGAGGGTTGCTGGTGCTGGAGGCCGGCGAGTCGACCCTGCGGTTCTGCCCGGCGCTGATCGTCGATGAGCCGGCGGTCGATACCGCGGTGGCGGTCTTCGACGAGGCGCTCCGGACCGGCCTCAGCTAGCCGTCGAGCTGGTCGGAGATCGAGGTCAGCGTGAAGCCCCGCTGGCGCAGGCCGGGGACCATGAGGTGCAGCGCCTGAAGGGTCTCGTAGCCGCCCAGGTGCATCAGCACCACGGAGCCGTTCAGGGCGCCACCGACCACCTTGTTGGCGATCTGCTGCGCGGTTGGACCGCCGTCGGCGATCGGCTTCCAGTCGATGGTGTCGATGTCCCACAGCAGCGTCTTGGTGTAGCCAACGCTGGCGGCCGCGTCCAGGACTGCCTGGTTGTAGGTGCCGTACGGCGGTCGCCAGTAGGGCGTGGGGTCCTGCCCGGTGGCGGCCTTCAGGATGGCGGCGGCATCGGTCAGCTCCTTGCGGATGAACGCGGCGCTTGGCGTTCCCCCGGCGCATGGGGCGGTGGTCGGCGAACCCAGCCCTCCGTGCACGAGGTCACAGTGGTACATCGTGTGGTTGCCAATCTCGAAGAGCTCGGGATGGGCCCTGATGACGGCGAGGACCTGGCGACCCATGGCGGTCTGGCCCATGGCGCCGGTCGGGAAGATCGTGGCGCACACCCTGTTGGCGACCAGGAAGCTCATGATCTGGAGCGCCGGATCCAGCCGCCCACCCATGTCGAAGGTGAGCGCCACCTCCGCACCCCCTCCCGGAATGGACCGATAGACCGCGCGCGGCGTGGCCGGCGCGCGGTCGCCGGCATGGCAGCTTGCGGCTGTGGGCGAACTGGCGCGAGGCGTCGGTGTGGGGAGCGGCGTGACGCCGGGAACGCCAGCAACCACGAGCTGCCACCCAACGATCAAGGTGCCGGGTTCGGAGGCGAGCGAGGGGTAGCGGGACGCGTTCCAGGCCTGGAGCTGCTCGACGCTGGTCGAGTAGCGGCGAGCGATGGAGGCGAGCGTGTCACCCGCCACCACCCAGTAGAGGGTGCCAGCCAGCGACGGTGCGGGGGTCTCCGGCGCGGCCGTGGTCTCTGGCGGGATGGTGGGGGTTGCTGATGCGCTCGAAGACGCCGAACCGCTCCGCGCCGGTTGCTGGTTGCCCTGGATGGTCGGCGTCGCATCGCTGACGCACGCGGCCAGCCCCAGGGCAAGGGCGAGGAGCGAGCCGGCCAGCCGGCGGCGCGGGAAGGTCACGCGGCTCGGCCTAGTTCGGGTTGTAGCGCAGGTCTGCGGGGGCGATCGGAGGCATGGCCCCGTCGGCCAGGAGGCGAGACTCGCGGCGCAGCAGCTTGATCTCGGCGCGCAGCCTGCTGGCCGCATCGGGCAGTTCCAGCAGCTCCTGCTTTCGCGTCAGCTCGACCTGCAGCAGGCCCCCCACCGCATAACTGGCGGCAAGGGGATCCTCCGGCAGATGGATGGGCTTGAGCACGGCGTCGAGCGAGGCGGTCACGTCGTTGACCTCTTCTGGGGGCTGGCTCTCTGACGCGGCCGTGGCAACGAAACGTTTCACCGTCGCAAGGTAGCGGTCGAGCGCCACCTGCACCTCGGCGACCAGGCGTTCAGCCCCAACGCCCGCCACTTCGGGCAGCGGGGCGGCCTCGACGAGCGCGTAGGGCCCGGACTGGTCCACGGCACCCAGCACCGCGCGCGACAACCCGGCGGCGAGCAAGACCCAGCGTCCATCGGCGAGCTGGTCAGCGGAGCGCACTTCGGCGATCGTCCCGATCTGCCGACTGCGCACCGGGCTCCTGGGTCCGTTGTGTCGCTTCGCGACTTCGTGCCCGTCGGTGATCATGCTGACCACGAAGCGACCCGCGTAGGGCGAGGCATCCGAGACGAGATCGCGGGCCATGGCCCGGTAGCGCTCTTCGAAGACGTGCAGCGGGAGCGGCAGGTGCGGGAAGAGCACGACATGGAGCGGGAAGTACGGCAGGCGCATCGGTCGGGGCATGCTGGCACAAGCGGCCGGAGCGGGTCAAAGGGCCGCCAGGCGTGCCTCCACGCGATTGACATGCGGCGTGGCGCGCAGCTGACGATACACGGCCAGGGCCGATTCGAGGAGGCTGCGAGCCTCGTCAGGCACCGCGTCGGCAAGCAGCTCGCGCGTGCGCGCCGCTTCGAAGATCGCCGGTTGGGCGTCGAACCGGTCGATTGCGGATCGCAGGAGCGCGGCGCCTTCTGGATCGCCGCGAAGCGCCTTCGCGCGTCCGGCGGCGCGGTCGTAGGCCGCCGCCAGTTGCGGGCCGACCGCGGAGACGTCGGAGAGGTTAGCCAGCTGACGATCGATTGCCTCGGCATCGTCGCCAAAGGTCACGGCTTCAAGGGCCGCCGCGGCGGCCTCGAGGGCGCGCCAGCGGGGCGCGTTGGCCAGCACCTCTTCTGCGAGAGCGAGGCCCTCTGTGACTGCGCCGGCCGCGACCAGCGCGGACGCCTGCGCCCCTTCGATCGGTCCAACGATGGCCTCGAACGGAAAGGGCATCCTGGTGAGCTCCAGCGATCGTTCCGTCTGCCCGCGGTGAGCGAGGACGACCGCCCCCTGGCTCGGCCCCATCTGCACATTGATGCAGTGCACGCCGGTCTCGAGCGCGAAGTTCGCCAGGTGGTCGTCCAGGGATGCCTCCACCAGGTCCCAGTCACCGATCCGGTACCCCACCCGCATCAGGGCCAAGGTTGAATGCATCTGCTCATGCGGGGACCGGGTCTTGTCGATCGCACTTGCCTTCTGAGCGAGCTCGAGCGCCAGGGATGCATCGCCGGCGAGGTCGAGCATGGCAAGCGCCGCCTCGAAGTAAGGATCGGCCGGTGCCGGATTGCCGATCCGGTCGAGCAACGGCAGGGCGGCCTTCGCCGTCGCCAGTGCCCCGACGTAATCCGCGGCGGCCATTGACAGGTCGACAAGGGTGTCGAGGATCAAGAACTCCATTGCTGGGTCTGCATCCTGGGCGATGGAAGCGGCCTCCCGCACCGCGGCGAGGCGATCCTCCAGCGAATGATCGTCGGTATCGGCAGGGAAGGCGCGGCGAACGAACATGCCGCCCTTCGCCAGCAGGAGCCTGGCACGCTCAAGTGGGGTGGTCGTGGCCGCCAGCCCCTCATCGATGAGCTTGTCAACCGCGCCCATGTCCGGCTGACCTCGGAACGATCCCCCGCGGAGAGCGACCATGCTCGCAGCGCGACGCGCGAGCACCGCAAGGCGTTCTCGCCATTCGGGGTGACGACGCGCGATGTCGATCGATTCGGAGAACGCGGCGAATGCCTCGTCGCCGTGAAATGCGGATTCGTGGTCGCGACCCACTTCCTCGTAACCATCCACCCGCTCCTCGTCGTTCGCGGAGAGGGAGATGGCCATTTCGTGGAGCTCGACCGCACGAGGTGTCGCAAACCGGCGTCTCGCCACGCGCCCCGCCGCGATCAGGGCATCGAACGCCCCCGCGACCGCGTTGTAGTAGTGGTCCGCGATGAGCTCGGCGAGCTCGTCGCTCCGCTCCCCCGCGATGGATTCGATCCAGGCGCCAACCTGTGCGTGCGCCTGCGCGCGTCGAGCCTTCGGCAGGCTCGCATAGGCGACGTCCCTGACGACCGCGTGCTTGAACATGTACTCGGTCTGTCCGGCGATTGATGTCGTGGGACGCACGAGGATCAGGCTCTTGCGCTCGAGCTCGAGGAGAGCAGCTGCGACCCCATCACTGACCGTCTGGGCGACCGGCGCCGCCCAGAAGACGCGACCGACAACGGCGGCCTCCTGCAGGGTCCGATGCACCGCGGCCGGGAGCCCGTCAATGCGCGCCGCCACGAGCGCTTGCACGCTGTCCGGGATCGGTGGGGCTGCAGTGTCGGTTGCGCGCCAGTGGTCATCCTCGCGAACGACCGTGCCCTGGTCGATGAGGCGTTGGATGATCTCCTCGACGAAGAAGGGGTTGCCCTCGGCCTTGGCGAGAATCTCCGCTCGCAATGCCTCCGGCAGGTCCGCGATGTCGAGCAGGCTGCCGATCAGCTGCTGGCTCTGGGCATCGGTCAGCGGACGGAGGGAGAGCGAGGTCGTGAGGCCGCCCCATGCCGCGAACTCGGGATGCGTCTCCGCGAACTCGGGCCGAGCCGTGGCGAGCAGGATGAGCGGGCCTTCCGTGCCGGTGGCGATGCGCTGGAGCATCTGGGGGACTGGCTCACCCGCCCAGTGGAGGTCCTCGATTAACCAGACCGCTGGCGCCAAAGCCACCAACGCGGTCGCCAGCCGTGGCCAGGCCCTCGCCATATCCTCTGCGGTTACCTGCCTGTCGGCGCCGTTGAGCGCAATGCCCGCAGTGGTCGCGAGCGCGGCGATCGTCTGGTCGACCTCCTCCCGCGGAAGGCCCAGCCCATCGAGCATCGGACCGATCCTCTGTGTGAGCCGCGTACGCACCTCGTCTGCGGGATCCGCCAGGCCCACGCCGATCATGCCGCGCAGGACCTCGGCGAGGGCCCAGTACGTGATCCCGTGGCCCGCCGCCAGGCATCGGCCGCGCAGCACCGCCGCCTCCGGATGACGCGCTCGCACCGCTGCCACGAATTCGTTGGTGAGCCGGCTCTTGCCGATGCCTGCCGGACCGTAGACGACGGTCATCCGTGGACGACCGGTCTCGACCGCCTCGTCAAAGAGTCCCAGCAACGTCTCGAGCTCTCGGTCTCGACCGATCATCGGCGCCCGCAGCCCCGGCACGCCGCGATGTGGCTCGGCCAGCGCCCCGAGGAGGCGTCGCGCGACAACCGGAGCCGCCTTGCCCTTCAAGTCGAGGTCGATCGGCTCCTCGAAGGTAAAGGCGGACCTGCTGGCCAGGTAGGTACGCTCGCCCACCAGGATCGTTCCCGGAGCGGCGGCTTGCTCGAGGCGCGCGGCGACGTTGACCGCATCTCCGGTGACGATCAGCTGCTCGGGTGCGGATCCAACCGGCGCGACGACCTCGCCGGTGTTGACGCCGATCCGGATCTGGAGCCGGACCCGATGGTCTCGCTCGAAGCCCTCGTTGAGTAGCTCGAGCCGCTCGCCCATCTCAATGGCGGCTTGGAGTGCACGTTCTGCGTCGTCCTCGCGGACGGTGGGGACGCCAAAGACGGCCATGATCGCGTCCCCGATGTACTTCTCCACGGTTCCGCCCCAGGACTGGATGACGGAGGCCATCTCGCCGAAGTACGAGCCAAGCAGCGCTCGCAGGCGTTCAGGGTCCAGCTGCTCGCCGAGACTGGTTGACCCCGTGACGTCGGCGAACAGGATCGAGACGACCTTGCGCTGCTCGCCGCGATCGGTCAGCTCGCCCAGCTGCGCCCCGCAGCTCGCGCAGAAGCGGGCGCCCGGCGAGACGGGCGAGCCGCAGGTCGGGCAGGCGAGGGCCATGCCGGAAGTCTAGGAGGAGCCGAAAGCGCCTAGACCTGCTCCTGGTCGACGAAGGTCATGTCGATCTGGGCTCGCTGCAGCTTGCCCGAGTAGTCGACGTAGACGCTCTTCCACTCGCTGAAGAAGTCGAGCGCTGCCTGGCCGACCTCCCGATGACCGTTGCCCGTGCCCTTGGTTCCTCCGAAGGGCAGGTGCGCCTCGGCGCCGATCGTGCCGTGGTTCACGTATCCGAGCCCGGTGTCGAAATCCCGGATGCTGCGGAAGGCGAGGTTGATGTCGCGCGTGAAGAGTGACGACGACAGCCCATACGTCACGGAGTTCACGATCCGCACCGCCTCATCCCAGGAATCGACCGGAATGACCGATGTGACCGGCCCGAAGATCTCCTCCTGGGCGATGCGCGCGTCCGGCTTCACCTCGGTGAAGATGGTCGGCTCGAAGAAGCTGCCCTTGGCCAGTGCCCCATCGCGGGCCCGTCGCCCACCGATCACCAGCTCCGCCTCGCCGCGCCCGATCTGCATGTAGCCGTCGATGCGGTCCACGGCCACGTCGTTGATCACCGGCCCCACATCGGTCGACGGGTCGAGGCCGTCGCCCAGAACGAGCGCCCCGACGCGCTTGCGGAGCATCTCGACGAACTGGTCGTGGACCGCGCGGTGCACGATGATCCGCGATGCCGCGGTGCAGCGCTGGCCGGAGGTGCCAAAGGCGCTCCACACCACGCTGTCGAGAGCCAGCGGAAGGTCCGCGTCCTCCCAGATGACGATCGGGTTCTTCCCGCCGAGCTCGAGGCTCACGCGCTTGAGCGTCTCCGCCGCGCGACGGGTGATGTCGACGCCGGTCTCGGTGTGGCCGTTGATCACGCCATCCGGGATGCCGCCCTCCATGAGCAGCTCCATGAAGCGGACGAGGCAGGCGGGAGTGTCGGATGCCGGCTTGACGACCGCGGTGTTGCCGCAGATCAGCGCCGGGAACAGCTTCCAGCCGGGGATCGCGACGGGGAAGTTCCAGGGCGTGATCAACCCAACGACGCCAATCGGCCGCCGCACCGCCATGGCGAACTTGTCGGGCATCTCCGACGGCACCGTCATGCCGAACAGGCGGCGCCCCTCGCCGGCCATGTAGTAGGCGACGTCGATCGCCTCCTGCACATCGCCACGCGCCTCGGTCAGCACCTTCCCCATCTCGCGCGTCATCAGCCGCGACAGCTCTTCCTTGTGCTCGGCGAGAAGGCGCGCGACCTTGAAGAGGATCTCCCCGCGCTTGGGTGCGGGCATCAGGCTCCAGGCGGGGAAGGCGGCCTTCGCCGCAGCGACGGCGGCGTCGACGTCGTCGGCACCCGAGGCGGCGAACGTCCCGATCACGTCCTCGTGGTTGGCCGGTGAGACGCTCGTGAACGTCTTCCCCGACTTGGCATCGGTCCATTTCCCGCCAATCAGGTTCTGATAGGTCCGGGTGGCGGTCTTCTC
The DNA here is from genome assembly GCA_005882055.1 of Chloroflexota bacterium. Lineage (GTDB taxonomy): Bacteria > Chloroflexota > Limnocylindria > QHBO01 > QHBO01 > CF-82. The sequence goes on along the minus strand of VBGQ01000009.1, from coordinate 8,139 downwards.
GACGGTCGTCGACACGATCCTGTGCTCTCCTATGGGGCTGGAGGCAGAGCCTGCCCGAAACGGGAGGCCATCGATTCACGGATGCTGCGCCCACGGGCGCAGGGTGATTGTAGGCCCGCCTAGGGCCGGGTCATGCGCAGGACGTCGAGCGCCTCGTCCAGCTGCTGCTCGGTCAGCTTGCCGTCGCGGACGTGCCCGCGCTCGATCACCACCTGGCGGATGGACTTGCCCTCGGCGAGCGACTGCTTGGCGACCTTGGCGGCCTCCTCATAGCCGATGAAGCGATTGAGCGCGGTGACGATCGCGGGAGAACCTTCGGCGTAGGCGCGTGCGCGCGCCTCGTCGGCGGTGATCCCGTCGACCAGCCGCTCGGCAAACAGGCGCGAGGCGTTGGCCAGCAGCCCGATGGACTGCAGCAGGTTGCTGCCCAGCATCGGCAGCATGATGTTCAGCTCGAAGGCGCCCGCGGCGCCGCCCCAGGCAATCGCGGCATCGTTGCCGACCACCTGCGCGCAGACCATGAGCAGTGCCTCGGCGATGACCGGGTTCACCTTGCCGGGCATGATCGACGAGCCGGGCTGCAGGTCTGGGACGTGGATCTCGGCGAGCCCGGCGCGCGGGCCTGAGCCCATCCAGCGCACGTCGTTGGCAACCTTGGTGAGGCTGACCGCGATCGTACGCAGCTGACCGGAAAGCTCGACCAGCGAGTCCTGCGCTCCCTGCGCCTCGAAGTGGTTGCGCGCCTCGCTGAGCGGCAAGCCCATGGTCTTCCGCAGCTCCTCGATGACCCGTGCGGCGAACCCCGCCGGAGCGTTCATGCCCGTCCCCACGGCGGTCCCGCCGAGGGGCAGCTCCGCGACCCGCGGCAGCGCGTCGCGCAGGCGCTCGATGCCCATCCGCACCTGTGCGGCATAGCCGCCGAACTCCTGTCCGAGGGTCACCGGGGTGGCATCCATCAGGTGGGTCCGGCCGGCCTTGACGACCGAACCGAATTCCTCCGCCTTGGCCTCGAGCGAGCCTGCCAGCGTCTCGAGCGCGGGGATCAGCTCGTTGACGACGCCATCGGCTGCCGCTATGTGGATCGAGGACGGGAAGACGTCGTTGCTCGACTGGCTGGCGTTCACGTCGTCGTTGGGATGCACCGGCCTCCCGAGCCGCTCGCCCGCCAGTGTCGCGATCACCTCGTTGGCGTTCATGTTCGAGCTCGTGCCGGAGCCGGTCTGGAAGACGTCGATCGGAAACTCGCCGTCCCAGCGCGCGTCGGCCACCTCATCGGCCGCCAGACCGATGGCGTCGGCGACCTCCGGTGACAACACCCCAAGCTCGGCGTTGACCCTGGCTGCGGCGCCCTTGATGCGACCGAGCGCCGCGACCTGGCGCCGATCGAGCCGCTCACCAGAGATCGTGAAGTTCTCGACCGCGCGCTGGGTCTGCGCCCCCCACTTCGCATCCTGGGGAACCCGGACCTCGCCCATGGAGTCGCGCTCGAGCCGCGTGTCGCCCGAAGCGTCAGTCGAGCTCATCCAGGTCCACGAACCGGATGACGGGCGGGATCAGGTGCGGCATGTAGCCCGCGCCGAGCTGCTCGCCGACTCTGTCGGCGGCGCCGATCAGCTCGTTGACGAAGATCCCGCGGTGTGCGGGCTCGTAGCGCCGCAGCTTGGAGACCCCCTCGCTCAGCTTGTTGCGGGCGCCCCGCGAGTTCCGGCGCTGCAGGTGCAGGAGCCCTGCGGCGACCTGGATCAGCCCCTGGTAGAAGTCGCGGTCCTCGTCATCCGCGGCCCGCCACAACGTCTCCCAAGCTTCATGCGCATGCCAGTAGCGCGCCCCGTTAAAGAGGGCGACGCCGTACCGAAAAAGACGGTCCGCCTCGAATGGATCCAGCGGCGCGGTCCGCCCACGTCCAAGCGTTGGTGACGAAGACTCGGCCGCGGCATCCAGCTCACCGGCGTGCGCAGACGTACCGGTGGTCGCTTCACTCATGCGCCCCGATCCTAGCAGGCGCCCTCCCCGATCCAGGGCCCCTCGTGATGCGACCGCCCGGCGTGGTTGCCGGTCAGCTCTTCTCGCCAGGGATCAGGGTCACGGTCTCATCGCAGTCCATGCACTGAAACTCCTGGCGAACCAGCCAGGTCCGCTCCGGATCGTGCTCCGATGGATCGTGATGCTTTGGCTGCATCCCGTGGTCGGTGCCGTCGGTGTGCCGATGCTGCAGCTCAAACGGGAGGATGAAGGCCTCGCGCGGAATCATCAGGCTGCCCCATGTAATGCGGTCGTGAACGCGTGCGACGCGTGCCAGCGGTCAGTCTGCGCGAAAGCCACTTCCCGTTGCAATGCCGAAGAACCCAACCCTTCCCGGGCTCAAGGCCAGCGAGACCGATCTGGCGCGGGCCAACGATGGAGGCGCCGGTGGAGGGCGCGCAGGCCGTCGCGAAGCCGGCCAAAGGTCTCCTTTGCCGGCGCCATCAACTCCCCGAAATGCATCGGTCTAGGTGATCTTGTCCTCGTGCAGCGGTAGAAAGCCGCCGTCCGCGGCGCGAGCCATCACGAACAGCAGGTCCGCCAACCGGTTCATGTACGGCATCACCTGCGAGTCTGCTGGCAGCCCGCCAGCCTCGGCGAGGGCGACGATCCGGCGCTCCGCGCGTCGCACGCTGGAGCGGGCCACGTCGAGCGCCGCACCGGAGGTCGACTCACCCGGGATCACGAACTCCTTGGGCATCGGGTGGTCCGCCTCGAGCCCATCGATCTCGTGCTCCAGGGCGGTGACCATCTCGGCGGTGACGCGCGTCGTTCCAGGCTTTAGCCGCGAGCGGCGGCTGGGCTGGGTGGCGAGCTCGGCACCGACCACGAAGAGCTCGCGCTGCAGGCGCAGGACGAGCTTGTAGAGCCTCGCCTCCACGCGGTCGGTCAGCGCCCCAAAGCTGGCGCGCGCTATCCCGAGGTCTGAGACGGCCTCGTCGGTGCTTCCACCGGCGTCGGTGCGCAGGTCCGCCTTCGAAACCCGAGCGCCACCGTACAGGAGCCCGGTCGTCCCGGAGTCCCCCTTGCGCGTGTAGATCCGCACCGGGTGATGGTACCCGGGAGATGCCTAGAAGAGGCCCGGCGGCGGCTCCCAGCGGTCGGCCAGCAGCGTGACCTTGACGGGCGGTCCGACGACCTCCTCGGTGCGCTGCTTGATGGTCTGGATCAGGTCCCCGGCCCACGGGCAGAACGGCGTGGTGAGCACCATCTTGATCTCGGTCGGCTGACCGTCAGCCCCGATCTCCACGTGCTTGATCAGGTCCAGGTCCACGATGCTCATCCCGATCTCCGGATCGTAGATGTCGTAGAGGGCTGTCATCACCTCGTCGACCTTGCCCAGGTTGGCGTCGATGGTCATGACCTGAGTCTATCAGCGTGCGCGAGGGAGGCGCCGGGGGCACCCGTCTCCAACCGCTGGCGACCCCTGCGTTGCGGGTGTCGAGCGCGGGGAGCCACGGCTCCTACCAGATGCGCGCGTCGAACTTGGGGTGCGGCGCCGGCACGGCTGGCCTGACCCGTGTGTATCCCTCGTAGATCGGCTGGTCCGCCTCGATGGCCGCGCGCAGGGCCGCGATCTGCTCCGCGGTGTCCGACTGCGACCGATGCGCCTCCAGCGCGGCGACCTTGCGCTCGGCGACCGGAGTGATCTCGACCCGATGCGTGGCGCCCTGCTCTTCCGGCGACAGGTCATAGCGGTTCGGCCCCGGGCCAAAGACCGGCGACACGACGTAGACCGCGTTCGGCGCGGTCCCGAGCTCCGCGAGGCGCTCGACCGCCCACCGCACCGCGGAGCCGATCACCACGTGATCCGGATGTCCCGTGATCCCGTGCCGACCGAAGGTGATCACCGCATCCGGCCGGCGCGAGACGAGCCAGTGCGCGACGTCGTCGACGATCTGGGCGAAGGGCGCATCGGCGAGGCCGCCGTCCGCGTACCCCTCCAGGATCGTGACCTCATCGAGCCCGATCACCTGTGCCGCGGTCACCAGCTCGCGTTCGCGGACGTCGCCGAAGCTGCCCTCGGACGGCGCTCCCTCTGGCACTCCGGCCTCCCCGCGCGTGGCGACCAGCAGTCGCGTCACGCGGCCGGCGTCGTGCGCCAGCGCCAGCGCGCCTGCGCAGCCAAAGCTCTCGTCGTCGGGGTGCGCGAAGACCGCGGCCAGGCCGCCGATCAGCTCGTCCGAGGCATCGGTCATGGGCTACGTCTCTCCGGCGTCGTCGGGATCGGGGTCGTCGTCGCTGAGCAGGGTCCATCCTCGGCGTGCGACGGCGTCCCTCATCGTACGCAGCACCGCGAGCTTGCCGCGCGAGACCTCGGCCACGAACCGGCGGTTCCCCTCCTCGTCGAGCTCGGATCCGGGCGGTGCGGGGTCGCGCCCAACGTTCAGCCAGGCCAGGTGATATCGGTCCATCCGCCCCCACACCCGCTCGAGCAGCTCGTCTGAATTGAGCAGCCAGAGCCGGAACAGGTTCCAGTCCGGTTCGGCCATCAGCTGCTCGCCCTGGGCGATCAGGTCGTCGGTCAGCTCCAGGAAGCGCCTGCGGCTCATGACCGCGGTGCGACCCGGGATGCTGTGGGCCCGTGAGGCGGCGGGGCGACGGGTCACGACGGCGAGTATATCCACGCTCTTCGCGCGAACTCTCTCTCCGATCCCGTTCGTACTATTGCCGCTCCCAGGACCCCCGCCACAGACTCGCTGGTGCTCCTTCGCACCAGCAGACGGATGACCGCCGAAGGCACCGCGTTCCCGGCATCTCGGGTGGCCCGCCTGGCCGCCTGGCTTGCGCTGCCCCTGGTGGCGCTGGGCCTCCTGCGGCTCTTCCCGCCGCTCTCGCTTCCTGTCAGTTCCGCCGAGTTCGCTTCGTGGCTGACAACCTCGATCAGTGCCCTCCTTGCACTCGCCGGGCTCACCGCGGCGCTCCTCGCCCTCGGACGTGGCTTCCGCAGCGACGGGCACCTGCGCGACCTGCTGGAAGGCACTGGCCTGGGGGCACTCTCCGCCTCGGCCGCCGCGGCCGCCCTCGGCGGCCCTTCCGCATCAGCTGGCTTCCCGACGCCGGTGCTGCCGCTCGGGGTCGCCGCCGCTGCGCTGGCACTGCTCGCGGCGGAGGTGGTGCCCGCCGTGCGCATCACCGGACGTGGCCCTCGACTGGTGTCCGCCGCTCTCATCTTTGGCTGGGTCGAGCTGGCACCCGCCGTGGGTCTTCTGGGTCCGCCGGTTCTGCTGCTGGCGCTGGGCCTCACGGCCGGCGGCGCGACGCTTCTCGCCATCGCCGCCATCACGTCGGCGGTGGGAGATCCTGACCGCAGCCGATCGGAGTGGCTTGCTGGGCTGGCGGCCGGCGCGCTGGCGCTCGGTCTCGCGCGGCCGGGCACGGCAGACCTGATGCCTGGATTGGTGGCGATGGCCCTGGCGGCAATCCTCGCGGTGCTCGCTCGACCGCGTGGCTCGCGCGACGGCGAGGTCGAGCTGCGCCCCGTCGCGCTCCTCTCTGCTCCCAACGGGACCGAGGTGGAAGGCGTCCCGCCCCAGGCGGACGACACGCTGCGACTGGCGCGCGAGCTGCGGGGCACCATCACCGAATTGCTGGCTGCACGGCAAACCATCGAGCTGCAGAGGATGGAGCTCGAGCATGCCGCGACGGTTGATGCGACGACCGGGACCGCGAGCCGACGGAGCATCCTCGAGCGTCTTCGGGTCGAGGCCGCGGAAGCGCGGCGCTACGCCCACCCCATCGCGCTCGTGCTCGTCGACGTCGATGGCACGCATGGCCTGAATCGCACGCATGGCGTGGAGACCGGCGACGAGATCCTGCGCGAGCTGGGCCTTCGCCTGCGCTTGCGCATGCGCGAAGCGGACGGCGTCGGTCGTCTGGCGAGCGACACGTTCCTGGCCATCCTGCCGCACACCGACGAGCGCGGCGTGACCGTCTTCGCCAACGCATTGCGGACGCGCCTGATCGACCGGCCGGTCGAGTCGCGGATCGGGGCCCTGTGGGTGACGGTCTCGATCGGCATCACCGTCCACCGCCCGGGTACCGAGGTGCGCGACGACGAGCTGCTGGGGAGGGCCGAGGAGGCGCTCGCCTCCGCGCGCGCGGCCGGCGGAAACCGCATCGCGTTCGACCGATCCCACGGCCTCGCTCGGCTCGAGGAACGACGGCCGGACGAGCCCGAACACGGGCCCGGCCAGGCCAGCGGAAGCGGCGCCTAGGGGTTGGGGCTCCATCGGTCCAACACCACAACATAGCGGATCGGCGTTATCCACAGCCCCACATCTTGTGGATAAGGCGCTGCCAGGACGTCTCCCGCGTGCTATCGTTGACCGATGCCCACGACCTCTCCGGCCCTCTCCGCCAAGCTGATCTTTCCGACCAAGGAGATCGTCGAAGAGTTCTATCTGCCGATCATCTACACCGCCTGCCGGACCTGCTATTCCGAGCAGGTGCCGGACCAGATCTGGGACAAGGCGGTGAGCCGCCAGGTCGCGGACGAGAAGCAGCAGAACCTGGTCCGCAAGGTCATGGAGTCGGGACACGGCTCGACCATTGAGCACGTCAACTTCACCTTCGCAATCAGCGGGGTGACGCGGACCCTTACGCATCAGCTGGTGCGGCATCGGGCGGGGACCGCGTTCGACCAGCAGTCGCAGCGCTACGTCAGCTTCAAGGCGCGCGACAACTACACCGTCCCGGACAGCATCGCCAAGGGCGAGCTGCCCGATGAGCTCGCCGAGCGGTTCCAGTCAGCCGTCGACTCGTCGCTCGACCTGTACGGCCAGCTGTTGCAGGCGGAGGTTCCGGCGGAGGACGCGCGCTTCATCTTCCCCAATGCCATGCAGACCAACCTGGTGATGACGGTCAACCTGCGCCAGCTGATCCACATGTCCGGGCTGCGGCTGTGCACCATGGCGCAGTGGGAGATCCGCCAGCTCTTCAAGCAGATCCGCCACGAGATCTTTCGCGTCTCGCCCTTCTTCGGCTCCTTCCTGGCGCCCAAGTGCGTCCCGCTCGGTTACTGCGACGAGATGGGCAATCGCGACGAGCACTGCCGCATCCGCCCGCACAAGGACACCGTGATGGCCGTCTGGGAGTCCTACCGCTCCGGCGAGCTGGCCGAGACGAATGGTCCCGTGGTGCCGGAGACCTCCCCATTCCGCCCCAAGCCGCGCCGCGTTCCCGTGGCAGTCGGAGACGACGCGGGCGCACCGACCATCGGCGAACTGCCGATCAAGGTTGCGGCCAGCGAATCAGCGGGTGACGCCGACCGGGTCTAGTTGTCGGTGGTGATTCCGTCCCCGAGGGTGAAGCGCCGCAGCTCTTCGTCGCAGGCCTGTGCGGCGCGGTTGGCCTCCGTCACCAGGAACGGCGTCATGCGCGTGGAGTCGACGATCAGCAGCGTGTGACCGCGCTCGTTGCGATCGAGCACGATCCGGTCATCGCCATGGAAGCTGATCGCCCAGTTGGCCTGGAGCTGGACGAGCTCCGCGAGCAGCACCTTCTCGCTGAACGACCAATCGAGGAACGCAGCGTTCAGCGCCGCGACCACGTCGCGCAGCTGGAGCGTCATGTTGCGGGGCAGTCGCGCCAGGAAGTGCACGATCCGCACGCGCGCGAACGGATCGCCGGAGCGCGCGAGCTGCGGGGGCGCGATGTTCGGGTCCGGCAGACCCTCAGGTGGGGCCGCGATGGTCAGGCCAGCGGAGGTCATCGGTCGAGATGGTAGACCGATGGCGGCCCAGGGCCGCGGGTGCCTCCTCGAACTCCGACCGAATTAGTCGGATTGGAGCGGTCAGCTCGAGGTGCCGGCGGCTCCCTGCGCGTGCTTGGTCGCGTTCGGGTTGGCGTGGCCATGACCGTGGCCATGGCCCATGATCCAGCCGATCCCGGGTGACAGATCCAGCGAGCTGTCCGCCTGCTCCAGCTCCTTGGCGATGGCACCCCAGCCCTTGCCGGCGTCGAACATGGCGCCCAGCTCGGTCACGGACTTGCCGGAGGCATCGGCCCAGGCCTCGAGGCGGACCGCGCCGCCAACGCCGTACTTCGCCGCGAGCGTCTTGAGCTCGGAGGCGGTGGCGGTGATCCCGGCGGCCTTCAGCAGGTCCACAAGCTCGG
>VBGQ01000211.1 GCA_005882055.1 Chloroflexota bacterium | reverse complement strand
TCGGACGGGTTGCCGATCTCGGTGCTGGAGGCGATGGCCTGTGGGGCACCCGTCATCTCGACTGACCTGCCCGGGCCTCGGGAGGCCCTGGGTCCCCACGCGGAGAGCCTGGTCGTGCCGGTTGGCGACCCAGCGGCACTTCGCGACGCGATCGATCGGCTCCTTGGGCTGGCGACCAGCGAGCGCCGCGCGCTCGCTGAGGCGCTCCGACAGCGGGCCGTGGAAGAGTTCGACTTTCGGACCTGGATGGAGCGGATGGAAGGGCTCTACTTCGCCGTCCGCGCGGCCGCGTGACCGTTCAACCGGGAGGATTCCGCCGCCGGGTGGCCGGTGTCTTCGCGACCCGGATCGCACAGTTCGTCATCGGTTTCGCGAACTCGTTCCTCCTCGCGCGACTGCTCGGCCCGGCAGGCCGCGGTGCGTTCTACCTGGTCATGCTCACGCCAACCGTCCTCGCCTCGATTGGGCAGTTCGGACTGCCGTCGGCCCTGAGCTTCTTCTCCGGACGCGGGAGGTCGGCGTCGGCACTCCTTGGAACGGCCCTGGTCGTTGGCTTTGGCCTCGCTGCGGTCCTCGCGATCGCGACCCTGCTGGTTCTCCCGTGGCTCGAGATCTCGGTCCTGCGTGCAGCGCCGTCAGACCTCCTGCGCCTCGCGCTCATCTCCCTGCCCTTCCAGTTCATCGCGGGGTTCATCGGCTCCGTGCTGATCGGTCGCCAGGTGATGCGCAACTACAACCTGATCCTGATCGGGCAGACGCTCGCGGCCCTGCTGCTGACCATCGCGCTCGTCGCATGGCTCCATCTCGGTGTCTTCGGAGCGGTCCTCTCGAACATCGTCGTGGCCGCGTTGGGAGCCGCAGCGGTCGCCGTCGAGGGCGGCAGGCTGCTCCGCTCGAGCAAGGGAAGCGGCCTTGGGATTCGCGCGAGCGAGCTGCTGGGATATGGGCTCCGGCTCTATCCGGCGTCCGTGACCAGCTTCCTGAGCTACCGGCTGGACATCTACCTGCTGGGCTGGCTGCTCGGCGATGCGGTGCAGATCGGCCTGTACAGCATGGCGGTCAGCCTCGCCGAGCTGACCTTCTTCGTGCCGGACTCGGTCTCCACCGTCTTCTTCCCGCGCGTCGCCGCAGCCGAGCGGCTCGATGCCGACGAGATGACGCCCATGATCTGCCGCTTCACCGTGCTGGTCACCGTGCTCGTCTCCGTCGCGCTCATCCCCGCGGCGTTCGTGGCCGTGAACGTCATCCTCCCGGCCTTCGTCGACTGCATGCCGGCCTTCCTGGTGATCCTCCCGGGCGTTGTTGCACTCAGCGTCTCGAAGATCCTCTCGTCGTACATCAGCGGCCTCGGCCTTCCCGGGCCGGTGGCGGCCGCTTCATCGGTCGCGCTCGTCATCAACGTCGCCGCCAACATCGTGCTCATTCCGGTCGCCGGGATCGTCGGCTCGTCCACCGCCTCCCTGATCAGCTACTCGGTGCACGCCGGAATGCTCGTGACCATCTCATCGAGGCTCGCCCACAAGCCAATCGGCGCCTTCCTCATTCCGGGCGCCGCGGAATGGATGCGCCTCCGCAACGGGCTGCGACAGATGTCGCTCCTGCTGCGCTCGCCGGCGGGCGGGGTCTCATGACCGAGCGGCGGGTCATGGTCATCGCCTACCACTTCCCTCCGGTTGCGGGAGTGGGGGTCGAGCGCGTCCTCAAGCACGTGACCTACCTCCCCGACGAGGGCTGGCATCCGGTGGTGATCGCACCCGCCAACCCGGCCTATCGCCTGGTCGATCCGGCGTCGGTCATGCGGATCCCGCCGGGGACCGAGGTTCATCGGGCCGTCTCCCTCGAGCCGGGGCACCTGCGCCTCATGATGCGCCGATTGCGCCTGCTCATCTCGGGGCGGTCTCCCGCGTCGGTGCCGTCGGCAGAGCCGGCAACCGAGCCGACCGTGAGCGCCGCGACCGTCCGTCCGCATCGTGGCGCGCTCCACGGCGCGCTCAATGCGGCTTGGGCCAGGATCGTGCCGCTCGTCTTCTTTCCCGACGAGCAGCTGCTGTGGGCGGTGTCGGCGGCAGGCACGGCACTGGCCATCCAGCCGGCGGTGAAGGCCGATGCCCTGTACAGCTCGTCGCCACCGATCAGTGCCCACCTGTCCGCGGCACTGGTCAAGAGAGTCACTGGACTGCCATGGATCGCCGACCTGCGCGACCCATGGATCGGCAATGCCTTCAGCCGGCCGCTGGCTGGCCCGCACCGTGCCCTCCAGCGCGACCTCGAGCGGATGATCGTCCGCGGAGCCGATCGGACGGTGCTCGCCACCGACGCCCTGCGCGATGCGTACGTCAGGCGATATCCCCAGCAAGCGCACCGAATCGTGACCATCACCAACGGGTACGACCTGGCAGAGCTGCAGCGGTTCGCCACGTCGGGCGGCGCACCCCACCGTCCCTTTCGACTGGTCTACACCGGCAGCGTCTACGGCGAGGATGAGCTGCGTGTCTTCCTGGATGGCCTGACACGGCTCGTCCGGGACAGGC
>VBGQ01000210.1 GCA_005882055.1 Chloroflexota bacterium | reverse complement strand
AGCTCCGCCCGTGCCACAACGACCTGCTGAACGCCAACTTCATCGATGACGGTCAGCGCATCCGGATCGTGGACTGGGAGTACGCGGGCATGGGCGATCCCTTCTTCGACCTCGGTAACTTCAGCGTGAACCACGACCTCACCCCGGACGAGGACGCCTGGGTAATCCAGGCCTACGACGGCGAAGTTCGAACCCATCGCCTCGCGCGGCTCAGCCTGATGCGCGTGGTGAGCGACTTCCGCGAGGCGATGTGGGGCGTCCTGCAGCAGGCAATCAGCACCCTCGAGGTCGACTTCGTGGCATATGCCAACGAGCATTTCGAGCGACTCCTTCGCAATGCCGAAAGCGCGGACTTCGAGAAACGCCTCAGCCAGGCGGCGGATGCCTGACCTCGGCGCGCTGCCCAGCCATGCACGCGTAGTGATCATCGGCGGCGGAGTCGGCGGAGCCGCGATCGCCTATCACCTCACGCTGCTGGGATTGACCGATGTGGCGCTGCTCGATCGGTCTGAGCTGACGAGCGGTTCGACCTTCCACTCTGCCGGGTTGGTCGGCCAGCTCCGCTCGAGCCCGACGCTGACCCGGATGATGGTCGACAGCGTGGCGACCTATCGTCAGCTCGCCGCAGAGACCGATGTCGACCCAGGCTGGCAGGAGGTCGGCTCCCTGCGCCTGGCGTCGTCGCCGGAACGCATGGAGGAGCTGCGCCGCCAGGCGGGCTGGGCCAAGACCTACGGCCTGCCGATGGAGCTGATCAGCGCTAACGGGGCCAAGGACCGCTTTCCGCTGATGAGCACCGATGGCGTCCTGGGCGCGGCCTGGCTGCCCACCGATGGATGGCTGGATCCCAGTGGCCTGACGCGAGCGCTCGCTTCGGGCGCACGGCGACGTGGCGCTCACATCCTCCCGCACACGCGGGTGACCGGGTTGACGGTTGTTGGCGGTCGTGTAACCGGCGTGGAAAGCGAGCGCGGCATGATCGAGGCTGAGGTCGTCGTCAACGCCGCGGGCATGGCCGCGCCGGAGATCGGCGCCATGGCGGGCGTCACCATCCCCATCATCCCGATGGCGCACCAATACCTCGTCACGGAGGCGGTCGAAGGGGTCACGCCACAGCTGCCACAGCTGCGCGACCCCGACAACCTGGTCTACTTCCGTCCAGAGGTGCGGGGGCTGGTGATGGGTGGCTACGAGCGCCACCCCGCTCCGTGGGGGCTCGACGGCATCCCGCCCGACTTCAACGGGAAGCTGCTTCCTCCGGACTGGCCTCGCTTCGAAGAGATCTCGGCGGGCGCGCTTCGCCGCGTGCCGGCCATGGCGGACGCTGGGGTCCGCCAGCTGATCAATGGCCCGGAGGCGTTCACGCCCGACAACGAGTTCATCCTGGGCGAGTCGGAGGTGCGCGGCTTCTTCGTGGCCTCGGGCTTCTCCGCCCATGGCATCGCGGGAGCGGGTGGCATGGCACGCCAGATCGCGCAGTGGATCGTCTCCGGCGAGCCGGAGCTGGACCTGTGGACGATGGACATCCGGCGCTTCGGAGCTCAGTACCGGTCGCGCGCGTACACCCTGGCGCGAACCAACGAGGTCTACGCCACCTACTACGACATCCACTACCCGAACGAGGAGCGCCAATCCGGACGGCCACTGCGCGTCTCGCCAACGTATCCGCGCCTCACCGAGCTGGGCTGCGCGTTCGGCGAGAAGGCGGGATGGGAGCGGCCAAACTGGTTCGAGTCGAACGCGGACGCCGGTGACTCCAGCCTCCGCCCCCGTGGATGGGCCGGGGAGCACTGGTCACCCGCCATCGGTGCCGAGAGCCTCGCCACTCGCACCACGGCGGCACTCTTCGACGAGACGAGCTTCGCGAAGATCGAGGTGAGCGGCGCGCGGGCGCTGGCCCTCCTGCAGTGGCTGTGCGCCAACGACGTCGATCGGCCCATCGGCCGCATCACCTACACGCACATGCTCAATCAGCGGGGCGGGATCGAGTGCGACTTCACGGTGACCCGCCTTGGTGAGGATCGGTTCTTCATCGTCACCGGCACTGCATTCGGCAACCACGACCTGGGATGGATCCGCCGTCACGCGCCAGACGATGGCTCGGTGACGGTCCGTGACGTGACCTCGTCGCGCGCCTGCATCGGCCTCTGGGGACCGATGGCTCGCGACATCCTGGCCAGCGCCAGCACCGACGACGTCAGCAACGCCGCGTTCCCATACCTCGCATCGCGGGAGATCAGTATTGGGAATGTGCCGGTCACCGCCTTGCGAGTGACCTACGTGGGCGAGCTTGGTTGGGAGTTCTACTGCCCCATGGAGTACGGGCTGCTGCTGTGGGACACCCTCTGGGCGGCTGGCAGGCCGCTGGGCATGGTCGCCGGTGGCTACCGGGCGATCGACAGCCTTCGCCTGGAGAAGGGCTACCGCGTGTGGTCGAGCGACATCACGCCGGAGGTGACGCCGTTTGAGGCAGGACTCGGGTTCGCCGTGC
>VBGQ01000078.1 GCA_005882055.1 Chloroflexota bacterium | reverse complement strand
CATCCAAGAGATGATCCGATGACGGCCTCCGTGATCCGGCGTCTCCGCGATGTGCGCATGGCCGACGTGCCGGAGGTTGGTGGAAAGGCAGCCAACCTCGGCGAACTGTTTGCTGCCGGCGTGCGAGTCCCCGATGGCGTTGTTCTTACCGCCATGGCGGCCGGGTTGACCGCCGACGATCGTCGATCGCTGGTGGACGCGGGCGCCGGCGATCTGGGCGACGGCCCATTCGCGGTTCGGTCAAGCGGAATCTCCGAGGACGGTGCCCAGCATTCGTACGCCGGGATGTTCGAGACCGTGCTGGACGTGGCGGGGGACGACCTGCCCGCAGCCATCGACCACGTCCTGGACAGTGCCAATGGCGCCCGAGCCGCCGAATACAAGTCCGCCGGTGGCGAGATGGCGGTCATCGTCCAGCGGATGGTCAAGCCGGTTGCCGCGGGAGTCGCCCTGACCGCAGATCCCATCACCGGCGACCGAGGCTCCACCGTTGTCACGGCCGTACGCGGCACCGCGGATCGGCTCGTCTCTGGGGCGGCCTTCGGTGATGAGTGGTTAGTGGGTGAGCGGACGGCGGTCGCTCGCCGCCAGCCGGAGACCGCTATCGACGGTCGGCAGGCCGTCCGGGTAGCGAATGAGGCGCGTCGAATCGCCGCCGCGCGCGGCGCACCGCAGGACGTCGAGTGGGCAATCGACCAGGAGGACACGCTCTGGATCGTCCAGACCAGACCGATGACGGCGCTCCCCCCAGAGGTGTCCTGGGAGGCTCCGGCCGCTGGTGCCTACACGCGCATGCTCCGCTTCGGCGAGTGGATCGCCGAGCCCGTCACGCCACTCTTCGAGTCATGGCTGCTGACCGCGATGGAGGACCGCATGCATGCGTTCTTCCGCGAGGAGATCGGGCAGATCGCTCCGCGGCCGTATCACGTCGTCGTCAACGGCTGGTACTTCTACGCCATCAACTTCGTCTCCGGGCGCGCCCTCCTGCGCAGCCTGCCCGGCATGCTTGGACATCTCATCCGCACGCCGCGCCACCTGGCCGGAATCATTCCCCCGACGGTGCGCTACAGCATTCCCATCACCGAGCGTATGTGGCGAGAGGACCTGCAGCCGCGCTATCGAGCCTCGGTGGCGGACGCGGAGCGGCGGGTGGAGGACCTGCCTGTCGCGGAGCTTCCCCCGTTCATCGACGAGCTCGCCCACCTTGCGGGGGAGTACTTCGGCTCGATCGCGGCGTTGAGCGGTGCTGCCTACAAGATGGAGATGAATCTCGCACGCTTCTACCGGCGCTTCCTGGCTCCATCCCTCGGTGGCAGTCATCTGCCCCTGCTCGCCGGTTTCGACCAGCCGGCCGCGACGGGCCGGGGAGCCCTCGTCTCGCTCGACTGGTCCTACGCGTTGCTGCAGCAGGACGCCTCAGCGACGGCCAGGGACCATGGACGCGTTGAGCAGGCCAGGCACGCTGCTGAGGAGGCGGCGTTCGAGGTCCTGCGCCCGTCCCCACGTCGCCTGCGAGCCTTCCGCCGGCTGCTGACCGACTCGCAGCACGTGGTGCCGATTCGGGAGGAACAGGTCAGCGAGCTGACGATCGCGTGGCCGGTGATGCGGCGTGCGGTGCTCCGGATCGGTGGCTGGCTGGCAGATCAGGGCGCCATCGCCGAAGCGGACGAAGTCTTCTTCATGACTCGGGACGAGGTCCTGCTGGCGCTTGGCGGCACAACGGCGGTGACGCGCGCTGACCTGGCGAGTCGTCGGGACCTGCGGGCGGAGCAGGCTCGCTTGGTGCCACCACGGCAGGTTGGCCATGCGAACCGGATGATGGAGAAGGTCTGGGACAGCTTCCCGAAGCTCATCGGGGCCGTTCCATCAGACCGCGCGATCGTGTCTGGGGTGCCGGCCTCGGCCGGTCGGGCGACCGGATCGGTCCGCGTCATACGCCAGCCGGAGGAATTCGCGGACCTTCAGCCCGGTGAGATTCTCGTCGCCCCGCTTACCAGTCCGGCGTGGACGCCGCTCTTCAACCGGGCCGCCGGGGTCGTGACCGATGTCGGCAGTGCTGCCGCGCACGCCTCGATCATCGCCCGTGAATTTGGAATCCCCGCGGTCGTCGGCTGCGGCGATGCGACCTCCAGACTTCAGACTGGGATGCGGGTCACCGTCGACGGCACCACCGGAAATGTGGAGCCCGAGGAGGGGTATCAGGCTGTCTGATCGCCCCCGGTCAGCGGTCCGCTGATCGGCAACGCCCAGTAGACCGCGAACGCGGCAAAGCCTATGAGGCTCACCACCGGGTGTACGAGAGCGAGGAG
>VBGQ01000008.1 GCA_005882055.1 Chloroflexota bacterium | reverse complement strand
CGCTGCTGGTGCTGCTCGCCCTTGGCGGCTTCCTGCGCGCCGCGCCGGGAGGCTTGCAGGTCATCGGTCTGCTCGTCGCCACGCTGTGGGTCATCGGGCTGATGGTGCTGTTCGTGGTCCTGGAGGTCGCCGGAAACTGGAGCGGTGACCTCGTTTCGGTGCTGCGCGTGATCAGCCCCGCCGGGATCATCTTCCTGCTGGCGGGCCTGATCGTCCTGATCGGGTGTGCCACCCGCTTCGCGCGGAGCTGACCAATGGCTCGCGCCTGCGCCAACTGCGGAACCGAGGTCGACGACGAGGCGCTCTTCTGCCCGACCTGCGGGGAACCGATCAACCCCGGTGGCGAGCCGGACCTGCCGCCGGCTCCGGACTGGCCGGCCACCTCGACGCCTGAAGGTCCTACGGCTGAGGCGACCGAGGAGCCGCCGCGCGCCGAGCCGATGCCGGCCGAGCCGGTCGAGCCGGCCCCCACCGAGCCGACGCGCGCCGCATCGCCCATGCCTGCGCGGGTTGAGGCACCCCCACCAGCCGACGAAGGCGGCGTGCCGCCCTGGCGCCGCGGCGCCGCGTACCGCGCCGCCACCCCGCCGCCGCCTTCCGGGCCCGCGGCCCCGATCCCTCCGCGCCCCGGCGCGCTGCGGCCCGAAGGATTCGTCCGGCCGCCGGATACCCTGTCGGGCTGGCTGATCGGCATCGGTGCACTGGTTGGAACCGTGGCCATGTTGCTGCCCTGGGTCGTCGTCGGTACCTACATCGGCAGCTGGGGCTTGGCGAGCGGCATCAACCTGCTCTTCACCCTCGTCCTGATCGCGGTTCTGGTGCTCGTCTTCCTGCCACACCTTGTCCCGGACGTCCCGCATAGGAACCTGGTGCTGCTCGGCGTGGCGCTCATCGGCGTCGGGGTGGGCCTCGATCGCCTTGGCCTGCCGCTCACCGGGATGGGGGCCATGATCTTCCTGATCGGCATGCTCGCCTTCGCCACCGGAGCGTTCCTGGCGCAGCTCGGGTTGGATCGCCAGGTCGGAGGAGCGCAGCCCTGACGCTCACGCCCGAGGCCCCGACCGCGGCGCCCGGGGAGGTACTGGGAGCGGAGCGCATGTGGAGCGAGCACTGCGCCTACAAGCACTCGCGCGCGCTGCTTGCCTCGCTGCCGACCCAGGGCGAGCGCGTCCTGGTAGGCCCCGGCGAGAACGCCGGGGTGCTGGACATCGGCGAGGGGCTCGCCGCGGTGTTCAAGGTCGAATCGCACAACCACCCCAGCGCCGTGGAACCCTATCAAGGGGCCGCCACCGGGGTCGGCGGGATCATCCGCGACATCTTCACCATGGGTGCCCGACCGATCGCGCTGCTCAACGGGCTGCGTTTCGGACCGATCGAGACCGAGGCCCCGGTCGCGGCCCGCAATCGGTACTTGTTCGACGGGGTGGTGTCGGGGATCGCCGGCTATGGCAACTGCGTGGGGATCCCTGACGTCGGCGGCGAGCTGTTCTTCGACGCTTCGTACGCAGGTAATCCCCTCGTCAACGCCATGTGCCTGGGTGTGGCACGCCACGACGAGATCACCCTTGCTCGCGCGGCGGGTGCGGGGAACGCGTTGCTGCTGGTGGGTGCCGCGACCGGTCGCGACGGGATCGCGGGGGCCGCCTTCGCCAGCGCGGTGCTCGGGGAGGACCGCGACGCCCGCCGCCCGGCGGTCCAGGTCGGCAACCCGTTCCTGGAGAAGCTGCTGATGGAGGCGTGCCTGGAGCTCTCGCGCTCCGACGCGGTGGTCGCCATGCAGGACCTGGGTGCAGCGGGCCTGACCTGCGCCCTCTCCGAGCTTTCGGCGAGGGGCGCCTGTGGTGCGGAGGTCGACCTCGATCGCGTCCCGCGGCGCGAGGCCTTGATGGGCGCGCTCGAGCTGCTCCTCTCCGAGTCCCAGGAGCGAATGCTGGTGGTCGTGCGCGCCGGCCGCGAGGCGGAGGTTGAGGCGGTCTTTGCCAGGTACGAGCTTCCCGCGGCCACGATCGGGCGGGTCATCGACGAGCCCGTGGTCCGCTGCCGGTTCGAGGGCCAGGTGGCCTGCGAGCTTCCCGGACGCACCCTGGTCGACGAGGCGCCGCGCTACGTCCTTCCCGCGGAGCCGCCCGGCGACATCTGGGATCGCCTCGCGTTGGTCCTGTCGCCACTGGCGGCGGAGCCGCCATCGGTCGCTGGCCTGCTGGACCTCCTCGCGGCACCCAACTGCCGAAGCCGCAAGCCGGTCTGGCAGCGCTACGACCACATGAACGGGACGAACACGCTGGCAGGCCCCGGTGAGGCCGATGCAGCGCTGCTGCGCATCAAGGGCACCCGGCGCGCGCTGGCGGTCGCCCTCGACGGGCCGGGAAGGCTTGGCTGGCTTGATCCGCGAGGAGCGGCCGCGTCGGCGGTGCTCGAGTCCGCGCTCAATGTCGCCTGCTCGGGGGCGACGCCCATCGGCGTCACCAACTGCCTCAACCTCGGTTCGCCGGAGTCGGCGGCGGGGTACTGGGCGCTCTCCGAGACGGTCGCCGGGCTCGGCGCCGGGTGCCGCCTGCTGGGCGTTCCCGTCGTCTCCGGCAACGTGTCGCTCTACAACGAAACGGCCGATGGACCGATCATTCCCGCGCCGCTGGTGGGGATGGTGGGATTGCTCGAGGATCGCTCGATCGCCCTGCCGATGCGCTGGAATGCGGGCGACGAGATCTGGCTGCTCGGAGCGCCCGGGTGGGAGCCGTCGAGCCTGGCCGCGTCCGAGCTCGCCTGGCGCCGCGGCGAGATGGGTGGACGGCCGAGCCCGGACCTCGAGGCCGCGGCGCGCGTCGTGCGCTTGCTGCCGGCACTCGCCGGCGAGCGGATCCCGATCGGGGCGCATGACCTGTCGGTGGGCGGCCTGGGGGTCGCGCTGGCGCGCATGGCGATCGCATCGCGCACCGGTGCGCAGATCGAGCTCCCCGACGCCGCCAGCCACTGGCCATCGGCCGCTCTCTTCGGCGAGGTGGTGGGTCGCGTCCTGCTCGGGGTTGAGCCGGCGGACGGGGATCGACTGCTCGCGGCCTGCCGCGTCGCCGAGGTCCCGGCCCGTCGCCTGGGCACGGCCGGCGGGACGGACCTCTCGATCAGCGTTGGCGGCGCGCAGCCATTGCAGGTCAGCCTGGCGCGGCTCTCCGACGCCTGGGAGACGCCGTTCTAGACGCTCCCACTCCGGTCAACTCGCGGCGTTCGGAACCTGCTGCGTCCGCCGTGCGCGCCCGGATCGCGGCGGCCCTGGCGGCGCGGCGGGCGGGTCGAGCTGCTGGAGCCCTCCGCGTGCGCGCTCATGCAGGCGATAGACCTCCTCGAGCCCGTCGGGGGGCACGCCATCGGCGTACATCGAGCAGAAGATGGCGACCACCTCGGGGTCGAACTGGGTTCCTGCGTTCGCCTCCAGCTCGTGTAGCGCCTGGAGGTGCGTCAGTGCCTCCTTGTACGGGCGCTTGTGAACCATCGCGTGGTAGGCGTCGGCGACCGCCACGATCCGCGCCCCGAGCGGAATCTCCTGGCCGCTCAGGCCATGCGGATAGCCGGTCCCGTTGAAGCGCTCGTGATGATGCAGCACCACCGGGATCGCGTCGCGCAGGCTCGACGCCTGCTCGAGGATCAGCTGGCCGATGCGCGGGTGCTCGCCGATCGCCTGCCACTCGCCGTTCGAGAGCGACGTCGGCTTGTCCAGGATCTCCGCGGGCACGGCCAGCTTGCCTAGGTCGTGGAGCAGGCTCGCGATCCGCACCCGGTCGATCTCCGCGGGTGGGAGCTGCAGGTGCAGGGCGATCCCGGTGGCCAGCGACGCGATCATGTCGGACGGCCTGCCACGGTGATGGGGCTGGGGCGCCAGGACCGATGCCAGCGCCTCCGCGGCGGTGTCGCTTGCCCACTGACCGATGGCCGCGGCGGCGGCACGGCTCTCCGGCGAGATCGGCGCGCGCGGCACCGCGGCCCCCTCGTCGAGGTCGCGATAGAGGTAGATCCGGTTGCGGCCGAGACCCTTGGCGGCGTACATCGCCGCGTCGGCCTGGTCGACGAGCGAGTCGACCAGCAGCTCGTGGCCGCGGCCCCCGGCAATCCCGATGCTGATCGTGATGTTCACTGCCTGCCCCGTGGCGATCGTCAGCGGGGTCTGCGCCACGACCGAACGCAGCCGCTCGGCGACCTCGGCTGCCTCGCCGGGCGCCGACTCGGGAAGGATCAGCATGAATTCCTCGCCGCCGTAGCGGCCGAAGAGGTCCGACGGCCGGATGTGGTCGACGATCATGCTCGCGATCTGCCGCAGCACCGCGTCGCCGCTGTTGTGGCCGTACGTGTCGTTGATCGGCTTGAAGCGGTCGATGTCGATGAACGCGACCGAGAGCGGCTTGTTGTGGCGTGAGGCACGCTCGACCTCTGCGAGCAGGACGGTGAGCAGGGTCTCGCGGTTGGCGACGCCGGTGAGTCGATCGTGGGTGGCCCGCGCCTCGAACTGCAGGAATGCTCCGGCCGCCGCGTTGAAGGCGCGGGCGAGGCGTCGCTCGGCCGGGATGCCCGCTTCCCTGATCTCGATCGGGGCCGCCTCGGTAATGGTGGCCTCCAGGGTCCTCGCCAGCCGGTTGAGGCGCCAGCCCATGTAGCTCCATGCAACGAGGGCAGTGGTGGTCATGCCCGCGAGCGCCGCGAGGAAGACCGCGCTGAGCACCCAGGAGCGCCCGAGGGCATCCACTCCGGAGCTCAGCACGAGCACCACGGCGGCACACAGGGTGACCGCCAGCGGGGCGAGAAACCCGAGAGCCCTGGCGAATCGGAGCATGCGTTCCTTTGGTGGCGAAGCTGCGTCCGTAGGATGAAGCCGCAGGCCGCCTCAGGCCATGGGCTAATCGTCACGAGGTGCGATTCGTCAACGCCACCAACCAAGGATCAACCGGCCGAGTGGGGTCGGATGCAGTACTCCTGCAGTACCTTCCGGTCATCGCCCGCGCAGCGCACCGCGACGCGCCGCCGGGACCACACGACAGCCGCGGGTCGTGGGTATCATGCCTGCGTGCCCCGATCAGCCTGCCGACCGTGAACCGGGTGCGACGGCCCACACCGCCCGTCGCACAGGCCCACGCCGCAGTGCCCGCCCAACCCGCTCCCTCGAGCCTGCTCGCCATCGAAGCCACCTACCAGCCGCACGGGCCCCGCGAGGAATGCGGCGTGGTGGGCGTCTTCGCACCGGGTCAGCCGGTCGGGCGGCTCACCTACCTGGGGCTGCACGCGCTGCAGCATCGCGGCCAGGAGTCGGCCGGCATCGCAACCACCGATGGCTCGCAGCTGCGCCTGCACAAGCGGCTTGGGCTCGTCAGCCAGGTCTTCGATCGGGAAACGGTCGACGACCTGGACGGCGGCGAGGCGGCGGGTGACAGGCCAATCGCGATCGCGGCCATCGGTCACACGCGCTACTCGACCACCGGATCGAACACGCTGCCCAACGTCCAGCCGGTCCCGGCGCGCGGTGACCTGGGGGAGCTCATGCTCGGCCACAATGGCAACCTGACCAACGCACCGTGGCTGCGCGACGAGCTGGTCGAGCAGGGGGTCGACTTCGTGACCGCCTCGGACACCGAGGTCCTCGCGCGATTCATTGCCCACGCCCCGGGCCGCTCCTGGGCGCAGCGCGTCGAGCGCGCCTTCCACCGCGCGACCGGCGCCTATACCTTCACGATGCTGACCGAGCGTGCCCTGGTGGCGGCCCGCGACCCGGTTGGTTTCCGGCCTCTCGCCCTGGGACGGTTGCTCGCCGGTGACGGGCAGCCCGTCGGCTGGGCCGTGGCCTCGGAGAGCGCCGCGCTCGACGCCATGGGCGCCCAGATGGTGCGCGACGTCGAAGCCGGCGAGATCCTGACAATCGACGCGGAGGGGGTGAGCTCCCACCGGCCGGCGGTGGTCGGCAGCCGCGAACGGCTGTGCGTCTTCGAGTTCGTCTACCTGGCTCGGCCGGACAGCGTCATCGGCGGGCGGCTGCTCTACGAGGCGAGGCTACGCATGGGCCGCGAGCTTGCCCGCGAGCATCCGGCGGATGCCGACCTGGTGATTCCCGTGCCCGATTCGGCGGTCCCCGCCGCGATCGGCTACGCCGAGGAGTCAGGCCTGCCCTACCGCGAGGGCCTGATCAAGAACCGATACGTGGGTCGCACCTTCATCCAGCCCGCGCAGCAGACCCGGGATGAGGCGGTGCGCATGAAGTTCAACCCGCTCCCCGAGGTGCTCCGCGACCGCCGGGTGGTGATGGTCGACGACTCGATCGTGCGCGGCACGACGACGGCACCCACGGTCGCGATGCTGCGGCGGGCAGGAGCCCGCGAGGTGCACGTCCGGATCCACTCGCCGCAGATGACCTATCCCTGCTACATGGGCGTCGACACGGGCCGCCGCTCGGAGCTGATCGCGGCAAACCAGGACCTTGAGGGGATCCGTCGTGCGATCGGGGCCGATTCGCTCGGCTACCTGTCGCAGGAGGGGTTGCTGGCGGCGGTCGGCGGGGACCCGCAGGGGTTCTGCACGGCCTGCTTCGACGGGCGGTATCCAACCGACGTCCCGCTCGAGCTCGACAAGTTCGCGCTGGAGCGTGGGTAGGTCCCATGGCACGCACCTACCGCGAAGCCGGCGTCGACCTGGACGAGGCGCGCCGGGCGGTTGAGCTGATCAGCCAGGCGGCGGCGCGAACGACGACCCCCGAGGTGATGAGCGGCGTCGGGGGCTTTGGCAGCCTCTTCCGGCTCGACAGCGACCGATGGCCCGATCCGGTGCTGGTGGCCTCGACCGATGGCGTCGGCACCAAGCTGAAGATCGCGATCGCGCTGGGCCGGCACGACACCGTGGGCGAGGATCTCGTCAACCACTGCGTCAACGACGTGGCGGTGCAGGGCGCAGATCCACTCTTCTTCCTCGACTACCTCGGGGTCGGTCGCCTGCAGGCGGGACAGGCCGCGGACCTGGTTGCGGGCATGGCGCGCGCATGCCTGGCGAATGGCGTGGCGCTCGTCGGCGGCGAGACCGCGGAGCTGCCAGGCCTCTACCAGGACGCGGATTACGACCTCGCCGGGTTCGTGGTCGGTGTCGCCTCGCGCGCCGACCTGATCACCGGGGCGCGCGTCCGCCCCGGGGACGCACTCATCGGTCTCCCCTCGACCGGCCTGCACACCAATGGCTATTCGCTGGCTCGCCGCGTCTTTGGGGAGGCGGACTGGAGGCGACCGGCGCCCGGCCTGGACGGGACCCTGGGCGACGCACTGCTGGCGACGCACCGCAGCTACCTGGCGGAGATGCGCGCCCTCCGCACCGCGCTGCGGGACGCGCACAGCGACGTCCTGGCCTTCGCGCACATCACCGGCGGCGGCTGGGTCGAGAACGTTCCCCGTACCCTTCCCGATGGCCTCGGCGTGGAGGTCGAGACGGGGAGCTGGCCTGTGCCACGCATCTTCTCCCTGATCCAGGAGGCTGGCGACATCCCCGACGAGGAGATGGTTCGGACCTTCAACCTCGGCATCGGTCTCACCTGCGTCGTGCGGCGCAGCCAGGTCGAGACGGCGCTGAGCGCCCTTCCCTCCGCCTGCGTGGTGGGCCGGGTCGTGGCGTCGCGCCGCGGGCAGCCGCGGGTCGCCTTCATCTAGGCGAGCTGGTCGGTGCGCCTCGGCGTCCTCGTCTCGGGGCGAGGATCAAACCTCGAGGCGGTCCTCGAGGCGCGTCGTGCCGGTCGCCTCGCTCGCGTGGATCCTGTCATGGTGCTCTCCAACCGGCGCGACGTCCGCGCGCTGGAGGTCGCGGAGCGGCATGGCCTGGAGCATCGCGTGCTCGATCGAAGCTCGTTCGCAGATGGCCCAGCGCGCGACGCCGCTATCGGTGAAGCCTTCCGTGCGGCACGCTGCGACCTGGTCCTTCTGGCCGGCTACGACCAGGTGCTCCGGCCGACGTACTTCGCCGCCTTCGATGGACCCACGATCAACATCCACCCCAGCCTGCTGCCGAGGCACGGAGGCTCGGGGATGATGGGCATGGCGGTGCACGCTTCCGTCCTCGCCGCCAAGGACGCCCAAAGCGGCGCCAGCATTCACCTCGTGACGCAGGACCTGGATGCCGGCCCCCTGCTTGCCCAGGCCCGTGTCCCGGTGTTGCCCGGGGACGACCCCGAGACGCTGGCACAGCGCGTGCTTGCGGTGGAGCATCGGCTCCTGGTGGACACGCTCGCGGATCTCGCGGACCAGGCCGCCGAGGGCTGGGCCGATCTTGCATCTGCTAGCATGACCGACCGGTCGTGACGTAGAAGGCGAGGGCGCATGCCACAAGGCCTCCCGGATCCCGGGAAAATCTGGAACGACTTCATCCACAACCCGGTCGTGGAGCTGCTCGGGCAGCTGATCGTCGTCTACGTGGTGCTCCTCTGGCTGGGCACCGCCTACTGGGCCTTCCGGGACATGCAGGCGCGGACGGAGAACCCGATCCTTCCGTACTTCGCCGCGGCGCTGATCATCTTCTTCACGCCGGTCCTCTTCGTCTTCGCCGTGATCCTGTACCTGATCGTTCGGCCACGCGAGTCGCTGGCCGAGGTCTATGAGCGCTCCCTCGCGGAGGAGACGCTGCTCGCCGAGGTGGAGAAGAACAAGCTCTGCCCCACCTGCCGGCAACGCGTCGGTCCTGATTGGCTGGTCTGCCCCAACTGCCGGACGCGCCTGCACCGCATCTGCCCTGCCTGCACCCGCCTCGCCGAGCCGGACTGGGCGCTGTGCGCGTACTGCGGCAAGGAGCTCGAGCGCTTCGAGCGACCGATGATCCGGACGGCCGCCCCGGCCCCGGATCGCGTTCCCGAGCTGGCACCGGATGCCGGTGCCCTGCGGCGCGCAACGAACACCTGACCCAGCTTGGACGCATCGCGTCCGTCGCAGCCCGCCCTTCCGCCTGACCCGCCTTCGGCCGCTGAGGCGCCTGCCGGCTGGCCTCTCGCTCCCGCCGAGGCCGCCAGAGCCGCTCAGGGTCCCCTGACCGAAGCGACGCCACCCGGCCGCACGCGACCACGATTCGAGGAGCTCGCGCCCGGGCCGCCAATCTGGCCTGGCTGGGTCGCGATCCCCATCGGATTCCTGGCGGCGGTTGCGGGAGACGGCGTCGCGGAATTCCTGATCGCGCAACATGTGAGCGGGACCAGCCCGACGATCGCGCTGTGGATCGGTGTCATCGGCGCCCTCGTGCTGATGGGAGGCCTCTCGTGGCTGGCGGTTGCCTCGATCATCAGGCGCAGGGCCCTGCCCGCAGATCGCTACCGCGGCCCCTCGGTGCTCGTCATCTTCGCGATGATCGAGCTCGGTCTCCCGTTCCTGCTCGTCCCGCCGCTGCTCGCCTTTACCGGCGGCGACATCGAGACCCTGAGCAGTCCGGGCGCCCTGACGCTGCAGCTGCTGATCACGCCCCTCGGCTTCTTCGCCCTGCTGGCCGTCTTCGTGGCGGTCCCCCGCGCGCTCGACGGGGTTCGCCTCTGGCTGGGCGCCGCCAGCGTCCGCCAGGCGGTCATCGGCTTGCTGGCCGGCCTGCTCGTCTGGTCGGCCGCCCAGGTTCTCGCCGGCGTGCTGGTTGCCATCCTGCACCTGCTTGGCATCAATCCGGAGGGTGAGCAGGAGGTGACCGCGATCGCCCAGCAGCTTCCCGTGCCGGTCGCGGTGCTGACCATCGCCGTGCTCGCGCCCATCGCGGAGGAGCTCTTCTTCCGGGGCTTCGTGTTCAACGCCTGGGAGCGGGAGTACGGCACGCGCCGCGCGCTGATCGGCGCGACGCTCCTGTTCGGGCTGGCCCACGTGCCGGGCGGCACGCCGCTGGCCGTGGTGGTCGTGCTGCTCCTCGGCCTCCTGCTGACCGGCGTCTATGCCAGGACGCGCAACCTGGCCACCACCATCGGCATCCATGCCACCTTCAACCTCGCCTCGGTGCTCGCCCTCTTCCTCCTCTCCGGCCATGGCTGACGCCCAGTGGGAGCTCTGCGAGATCGGTCCGGTAATCGGCGAGTAAGCCGGCGGTAGCCGGACCCCTGCACACTCGCCGCATGGCGACCGAAAAGCGCGCGTCGTCGCGTTCCACGCTGACGAACATCGGTCGTGTGGGCGCGCACGCCTGCGGAGACGTCGAGCTGCTGGCCATCGCGACCGGGGTGCG
>VBGQ01000007.1 GCA_005882055.1 Chloroflexota bacterium | reverse complement strand
GATCCTTCTCAACCACAGCAACTTTTCGCCGCCCTTGATCTGGAGCCGGCCGGATTCTTCACGGGTCGGCGCGCGCATCGCCCGCCCGAGCACTCGCGAGGTCGGCTTCCTGCCTTGGCGGCGCATCTCGTTGGAGAAGCTGAGGAGGCTGTTGGCGCGGCGATGAGTGGGTGGTTCGCCGACAAAAGTTCCGCGGCCTCGGACCCGGAAGACAAGGCCCTCCTGGGCGAGACGGTTCATGGCGTGACGGGCAGTCATCCGGCTGACGCCGAATTCCTCGCAAAGCTGGGCGTCCGATGGAAGCTCGTCGCCGGGCGTCAGCCTGGCCAGGCGCTGCCGGATCGCCAGCTCGATCTCGCGATAACGAGGTCGGAACGTCTCCGTGGTTTCGCCAGACGGGTCGGTCAGCACCACAGTGGTCAAATGTATAGCTATCTAGACAAAACGCAAGTGGGTGTTGTGCAATGGAAATTAACTCTTCCCGATTCATGGGGAAGTACCCGCGCTCAGGGGTAAAAATGCGGCGTATGGGGCGCGCCGGGGCCGCCGGGGATCGCGCTGGCCGGGTTGACGTCTAATTATTCGACGCGTGCAGCGCCGCCCCGATCGCTCCCGCCCAGATGCCGAGCTCGCCGCACGCGACCTTGACGCGCGTCACATCGGTGACGCGGACCCGGCGCTGAAGCTCTTCCCGAATTGGACGCAGCAGCAGCTCGCCCGCGGCGGCGATCCCCCCGCCGATCACGATGCGCTCCACGCCCACCAGCACCACGATGTTGCTCGCGCCGATCCCAAGGTAGCGGCCGCAATCGTGGAATCCTCGCAGGGCCCGGGCGTCACCAGCACGTGCGGCCGCAATCGCCTCCTCGACACCAGGTTGCCCGCAGGCCTCGGCAATCGCGTCGGCTCGAGCGAGTGCCTCGAGGCAGCCGTGATTTCCGCAGTTGCATCGAGGCCCGTCGGGAAGGATGGTCTGATGGCCGAACTCTCCGGCGGTGCCTTCGTGGCCGAAAAACAGATGCCTGTTGAGGATCAGCCCTCCACCAACCCCGGTGCCGAGCGTCACGCCGAGCATCGACGTCGCTCCGCGACCCGCACCCATGCCGTGTTCGGCCAGCGTGAAGGCCCGCGCGTCGTTGATCAGGTGGCTCGGCGACCCGACCGCATCCGCCATTTCGCCGGCCACCCGGACCCCATCCCAAACACCTGGAATGTTGGGAATGAACCTGGTCACCCCCGCGCTGGGATCGAGGACGCCCGGCATGCCAACCCCGACAGACTCGATGCCCTCTGTGTCGGCGAACACGTCTCGTGCCACATCGAGAAGCTGCCGCACCACGCTCCGCTCGCCGGCCCGCGTTTCGGTGGCGAGGATGCCCGTCTTTAGGAGGCGGGGTTCCGTGTCGCGTTCGATGACGGCCCACTTCAGATTCGTCCCGCCCACGTCCAGGCCGAGGTGACGAGACATCGCGCCTATAGTGCCGCTGATGATCGTCACGGTGCTTGGCCCCATCGAGGCCGGGGAGCTTGGGGTCACCGACGCGCACGATCATCTCTTCCTCCGCAGCCCAGCTCTCAAGGGACAGGAATTAGATGACCTCGGCAAGGCGGTCGAAGAGGTCGGCAACGCTGCCCGAGGCGGGCTGCAAGCAATCGTCGAGGTGACGCCGATCGGTCTCGGCCGGCGACCGGCGAAGTTGCGGGCGGTCGCTCAAGCGACGGGCGTCCATCTCATCGGCGCGACCGGTTACCACCGCGATGCCCACTACGAAGAGGGTCATTGGGTGCGCGATGCGCCCGTGGAATTGCTGGCGAAGCGGATCCTCCTGGATCTGCAGTGGGGGATGCACCCCGATGACTGGCTTACGCAAGCCCCCCTCGACGCCGCGCGCGCTGGTGTGATCAAGGCGGGAGCCTCTTACCAACGCATAAGCGCCCTTGAAGAACGGAGGTTGATTGCCGCGGCGATCGGCAGCCGCGAGACGGGTGCGCCGATCCTCGTCCACACCGAGATCGGTACGTGCGGGCATGAGATCGTCGATCTCCTCACCCGTGAGCGTGTAAAGCCCAACCGGATCATCCTGGCCCATCTGGACCGCAACCTAGACCTGGACCTACATCGAGAGATCGCGGACCGAGGTGTCTGGCTGGAGTACGACACGCCGGGCCGCATCAAGTACAGGCCCGACAGCGAGCTGCTGGATTTCATCGATGCCATGGTCGAAACCGGCCATCACGGCGCGATCCTGCTCGGGCTGGACCTCGGTCGGCGCGACTACTTCCGCGCCTACGGTGGCGGACCGGGGTTGACCTATCTGATGGATAACTTCGTGCCGCGCCTTCGCAAGCGACTTGGATTTCCAGCGGACGAGATGATCCTTGTCGACAACCCTTCGGATGCTTTCTTATGGCTGCCCGATGCGACGTAGCTATGACGTCGTGGTGGTGGGCGCGGGTTCGGCAGGATGCTCGGCCGCCATCAGCTCGGCCCGCCTGGGCGCGCGAACTCTGCTCCTCGACCGCCTCCCCTTTCTAGGCGGCACCTCGACGGCCGTCCTCGACACCTTCTATGCGTTTTACACGCCAGGCGCCAGGGGGCGCCGCGTCGTGGGAGGTATCGGCTGGGAGATCGTCGAACGGCTCGAGGCCGAAGGCATGGCGTTCGAGCGCCCAAACACCTACGGGGCGGGCACCGGCGTCACCTACGACCCCGAGGTCCTGAAGGTCGTGTGGGAGCGAGTTGCCGAAGAGGCGAAGGTCGACATCCTCCTCCATACCTGGGCGACAGGCGTAGAGCTGCGCGACCGCCGCACGATTGCCATCCGGATCTGGAACAAGGGCGGCGAGGCCACCTTTGAGGCAGGCGTGCTCATCGACGCATCCGGCGACGCTGACCTGTGCGCGATGGCGGGCGTCCCCTATGAGGACGCTAGGTCCACGCCCAACCTCCAATCGCTGTCCACGATCTTTCGGGTCGCGAACGTGGACGTGGAGAAGGCTTCGGCTGTGCCCAAGACGGAGCTGTGGGCGATGATGCGTCACGCCGCGGAGTCCGGCGGATACAGGCTCCCGCGGCTCGAAGGGTCGTGGCACCGGACTCCCCACGCCGGCGTCGTCACCGTGCACATGACCCGCATCCCCAACGTCGACGCCACCGATCCTGAGCAGCTGACACACGCCGAGATCGAGGGCCGGCGCCAGGTCCGGGAATATCACCGTTTCCTGCGCGACGAGGTGCCGGGCTTCGAGGGTTCAGTGCTCGTGGCGACCAGTCCGGCCATCGGTGTCCGCGAAAGCCGCCGCGTAGTTGGCGACTACCGTCTCACCCGGGAAGACGTGCTGAATTCTCGCCGCTTTGAGGACGAGATCGCTCTCTGCGGAGCGCCCATCGAGGACCACACCGGCGGGCCCGACACGCGGTGGACGTACATACCGGAGAGTGGGGTGTACGGAATCCCCTATCGGTGCTTGCTGCCGGGGGGTGTCGAAGGGATGCTCGTAGCAGGACGCTGCTTTTCGGCCACCCATGATGCCCACGCGTCGGCGCGGTCTATGGCGACGTGCATGGCGATGGGCCACGCGGCGGGAATCGCCGCGGCGATGTCGGTCCGGCGGGAAACCACACCTCGAGCCCTTGATCCCGGAGAGCTGCGGAGCTGCCTGCTGGAAAATCACGCGCTCCTGGATCCCGTCGAGGCGGCCGGCGGCTCAGCGTGATGGTGAGGGCTCGGGCGCCGCGAGCTATCCGAACTGCGGGACCTCCTGAGGGGAGCGCTGATCGCCGGGAAAGAGTGACCGTCGGGGGAACTCTCGGCACGCTCAACCCCAAGATTCACATTGCTTAACAGTGGCCCATAATCTGCGATCTGGGCTGAGGGCTGCTGGTGGCGCCGCAAAAGCGGCACCATCACGGAGCGGTGGTTGCTTGGCGCGAGTCACCCAGATCGCCCGTGTACGGCGCACGACGATCCAGCGCGTTACGGCGAAATTCGATCCGTCGGAGGGCCGCCCTGCGCTCCCGTGTGAGCGAGCCGTTGGCCCGCGCGAGGACCCTGTGACCATTGCGTGGCGCCAATCTGCGCTCCTGTGCGCGCCGGTCACTCTCGGATCGTCTCGCAGTCGACCTTTCGTTGCCCGTTTCCTCTCCAGTTTGCACCAATCTGACGCGTTCTGCTCGAGCCGAGGGGAGCACTCATAGATCGTCCAGAGCGACGGATTCGTCGGCAAGCGCGAGCGGCTCCGGCCGAGCCTGCCTCGCGATCAATCTGCCGGCGGCGGCGAGCTCGTCACGGTCATCCAGCTCGGGATCTCCGCCGCGATTGAGACCTACCGTCGCCCGCAAAACGCCTTCGGTCAAGTAGAAACCAACGAGCTTTCGCTCCTCCGGCGCACCCCGCATGATGAAGCGGTCCCACGCGCGGACGTGGCCGACGTACTCGAGCTTGTGTTCGTACTGGTCCGACCAGAACGTATGAATGTAGCCGTACGCTGCGTCAGATCCCAGCATGGATCTGGCGGCCGCCGCTCCTTGCTTTTCGGCGTTGTTGTAGTGCTCGACGCGGATCCGTCCGAACAGCGGATGGAGGTGGTTCGCCACATCGCCGGCCGCAAATATTCCAGGAACGTTGGTCCGGCACATGGCGTCGACCATCACGCCGTTGTCGACCGCCACCCCGGTGCCTTCGAGTACATCGACCGTCGGACGAATGCCGACGGCAACGACGGCGAGATCGCAAATGAGCTCGTCGCCAGCTTTCGTGATCGCGCGCTCGACCCGGTTCGCGCCTTCGAACCGGACGACTTCATCGCCGGTCACGAGCTTCACGCCCGCGTCGCGATGGATGCCCGACATGACCTCGCCCACCTCCGGCCCCAAAACGGATTCGAGCGGAGCCGCTCCTGGCAAGACGGCGCTCACCTCCACGCCCATCTGAGTCAGGGAGGCGGCGACCTCCGACCCGATGAATCCCATACCCACCACGACGGCGCGAGCGCCGCGACGCGCGGCTTGCTTGATCGCATCGCAGTCCGCCACCGACCGGAGCTGAAAGACACCTGGCAGCTCAGCGCCGGGAACGCCCAGGGGCCTGTTCGTACCTCCTGTCGTCAGCAGCAGCTTTCCGTAAGGGATGGGCCGCCCGGCGCCCACCTCGACCTTGCTCGTGATGGCGTCGATGCGAGTGGCCGTGTCCGCCACTCGATCGACGCGGTTGGACTCATACCACCCTTCTGGATTGACGAGCCAGCCCGAGAGCTCCTCTTCTCCGCGCAGGTAAGTCTTCGACAGAGGTGGGCGGCCAAAAGGTGGGGTGGGTTCGTTGCCAATCGTGACGACACGGCCGTCGAGGCCTTCCTGTCGCAAGGTCCGAGCCGCGACGCCGCCCGCCATCCCGGCCCCGAGGATGACGATCGTTTCCGCACTCATCCATATACCTCCATGTTCGGAAGCCTCCTCGTCGCGACGCCGTCGCAGGCCGAAGGTGTGGCTTGGCGCCAGGCCATAGTTCCCGGAGAAAACCGTGGTGGCCGGCACACCAACGCCACCCTCCCTTGTTCGTCTATTCTCATCTGCTCATGGCGAAGTTGCCCGTTCTCGCGCCTCTGACAACCAGACGCACGGTCGACTTCTGCCTGCGCGTCACCTGCTCCTGTAGCTAGCCGAACCGCGGCCTGACCAGCCGCCCGACAGCTCGCCACCAGCCGCGCGCTTGCGCGCGCCGGCAATCCACCAAGGAGCAGACACCAACCCATGAGCGTTTCTTCGGCCGTTCTCGCGAGGCCCGTCCTGACCCGCGAGGGCCTCATCTTCCGGGCCAAGGCCCTGGTCTTCTTCGGACTCGCGTGGCATACCGTCGAAGCCGGCGGGACCCTGGCCGCGGGGATTCCTGCGTCCTCCTCCGCGCTGGTCGGATTCGGGGCCGATGTCACCGTCGAGACGATTGGCGGGCTCATCGTGCTCTGGCGCTTCAGCCGCGCCCGTGCGCTTTCCGCACGCGCCGAGCGGATATCGCAGCGTCTGATCGGCGTCTCCTACTTCCTGCTCGCCGCCTACGTCGCCTACGACTCGAGCCAGGTGCTCCTTTCGGGCGAGCGGCCCGACCCCAGCCCGCTCGGCATCGTGATCGCCGTCCTTTCCCTCCTCGTCATACCGCCCTTGCGCCGGGCCAAGGGCCGCGTCGGCGACCGCCTCGGCTCTTCAGCGGTCAAGCGGGAAGGAATGGAAAACATGATGTGCGCCTATCTCTCGATCTGCCTTCTCACAGGTCTCGGCTTGAACGCGGTCCTGGGCTGGTGGTGGGCGGATCCCATGGCTGCCTACGGGGTGGCGGCGATCGCGGCCATTGCCGGCCGCCGCGCGTGGCTCGGCGTCAACTGCTGCGCCGTTCCTCCGAGCACCGGCCTGTTGCTTCAGCGCGACGACTGCGACTGTGGCGATAGCCAGTGCTGCGGCAGCCATTCCAATCCAAATCACGGAGGTTTTCGAATTGAGCTCTGAACTTCTTCCAGTCCTGTCTGGAGGGTGCGGGTGCAGCGGTGGCTCAGGGGTTCTGAGCTGTTGCGCGCCGGGTACGAGTCCGCCTGACGGGATAGTCCGCGTCCTCGCCTCCGACCTCACGCGCCGCAAATTCCTCGGTGCCTGCTGCGCCACCGGATTCGGCATCGTGGCGAGCGGCCCGCTTGCGGCGATCCTCGCCGCCTGCGGGTCCGAGCCGGCCGCGACCGCCGCGAGCACGCTGCGCGTCGGCCACCTGCCGGCCGGATGCATCCAGCACCTGCTGCTTGCGCAGATCAACGGCCTTTTCAAGAAGGCAGGCTTGAACGTCGTCCTC
The DNA here is from genome assembly GCA_005882055.1 of Chloroflexota bacterium. Taxonomy (GTDB): domain Bacteria; phylum Chloroflexota; class Limnocylindria; order QHBO01; family QHBO01; genus CF-82. The sequence continues at coordinate 2,170 of VBGQ01000007.1, read as the reverse complement.
ACCCAGTTCGACGGTCCGCCGCCCAACCTGCAATCCCTGGTCACAGGCGCGATCGACGTCTCGCACAACCCGTGGACCACCGTGATCGCCGCCTACAACGGGGGGCAGAAAGACCTCCGCATCATCGGCGGCTCGGGCAAGGGAGGAATCGAGCTCGTCGCTCGCGAGGGTTCGGTGAAGAGCGTCGCCGAGCTCGCTGCATCGGCGAACAAAGGCCTGAAGGTGGGCACCTTACGCCTGGACACGCTGGAGCTCGTGACCTACGGAACGCTCCGCGATGCAGGTCGCAGCTACTCGCAGTACAGCATGACTTTCTTCCCGAGCATGGTCGGGATGGGCGACGCGCTGATTCACAAGAGCGTCGACGTCGCATCGCTCGCCCAGCCTTACGGCGCGACTGTGGTTTCCTCGGCCAACGGCACCTACCTCAACGACTCCAATCAGGTATGGGGCCCGCAGGCGTCTGACTGCGTGGTCAACGTCACGGCTGGCTACCTCGAGAAGAACCGGAGCAAGCTCGAGACGTATCTTCACGTGCTCGACGAAGCGGCCAAGCTTCGTGACTCTGATTTCGAAAAAGCGCTCACCCAGCTCCAGCCCATCTACCAGGTGCCACAGCCGATCCTTTCCGAGGGCCTCAAGCGGCAGACACCGCAGCCGGTCCTCGACACCGCCGCCATCCAGGGACTTCACAAGGGCGTCGGCTATCTAATCGATCTCGGCTACCTGAAGAGCGACGTCATCGACAGCGTCTTCGATTCGCGGATCCAGGACGGAGCCAAGCTAGGCGGGGCCTGACGTGGGTCTGGCTTCCAACCTCAAGATCTGGCGCGGGCCGGCACCACCCTCATCCGAGGGCCCGGCCCGCCGCCGCGCCTGGGGCTGGCGCTCTTTGGGCGGACTGATCGCCGCGTGGATCTTGCTGGGGACCCTGTGGGAGACCGGCGCGCGGTTGGGGGTCCTCAACCCCGCGATCCTTCCCCCGCCCTCGCAGTTCATTCCCTATCTCATCGAGACGTCGGGGTCGGTCGGCCTCGGCGTCAACAAGGTCAGCTACCTGGCCTCGCTCGTCGAGACCGTGATTCGCGTCGGCATCGGCTTTGGCCTCGGCGTCGGCGGCGGGCTGATCGTGGGCACCCTGCTTTCCGCGATCCCACTGGCTCGAGTGATTGGGGTGCCGATCGCGCAGATCCTCGCCCCGATCGCGCCTATCGCGTGGATCCCGCTCGCGATCGTCCTGTTTGGAACCGGTGACGGCGCGGCCGTGTTCGTCGTCTTCATGGGGATCGCGGCCTCCATGACGCTGGCCACCGTCGCCGCCTTGGGCAGCGTGCCGGGGGAGCACATCAAGAGCGCGCGGAGCCTGGGGAGCAGCGGCTGGCGGCTGTGGCTCCGGGTGATCTTGCCGGCCGCCGCACCCGGCGTCGCCACGGCGGTCCGCTTGAGCTTTTTTGCCGCCTGGATGTCCGTCCTCGCGGGCGAGATGGCGGGCATCAACTCCGGCCTTGGCTCGCTTGTGATCCTCGGCCAGCAGGAATTTCAGATGAAGCTCGTGATGGCGGGGCTTGTCACCATCGGAATCCTCGGCTTTGGTTTCGACCGCCTGCTGTTGCTGATCAGGCGGCGGTTGTTGTGGTGGGAGACGCGCGGCGCCCGCGTGGTCGCGGCCGATGCCTGAGATACGCATCACCGATGTCTGCCGGGACTTCGGTCAGCATCGCGTGCTCGACCAGGTCGACCTGAAGCTCGAATCTGGATCCTTGACCGCTCTGGTCGGACCAACCGGGTGCGGCAAGACGACTCTTTTGGAGCTGATCGCGGGCCTGCAAAACCCGACTCGCGGCACCATCACAGTGGACGGAGAGGACGTCGTCGGTCCGCGTCGCGACTCGATCCTGATCTTTCAGCAGCACAACCTCTTTGATTGGCTGACCGTGCGCGACAACGTCGCCTTCGGTTTGCGCAACCGGGGGCTCTCGAAGCGTGAAGCCAGGCGCCGTGCCATCGAACAGCTCGAACGAGTCGGGCTCGCCGCCTTTGCCGATCGGGTGCCGGGCGAGCTCAGCGGTGGGATGCGCCAGCGGGTAGCCCTCGCGCGTGCCCTGGTGCTGGCACCCAGGCTCTTGCTCATGGACGAGCCCTTCGGCAGCCTCGATCACCAGACCCGCCG
>VBGQ01000077.1 GCA_005882055.1 Chloroflexota bacterium | reverse complement strand
CTGGTTCGGGGGAGGCCGGAGGGATCGTGACAGCGACCGCGGGGGCGGTGGGGGACTCGCCGCCATCCTGTTCATCGTCGCGATCGTGCTGGCGGTCGTTGCGCCGCTCATCGGCCGCTTCGTGCAGCTTGCGGTCAGCCGAAGCCGCGAGGAGCTCGCCGACGTGAGCTCGGTCGACCTGACCCGCAACCCGGTCGGTCTGGCGCGGGCGCTGCGCACGATCAGCGACGATCCCGAGGTGCTCGAGGTCGCCAACCGCGCGACGCAGCACCTGTACATCGTCAATCCCATCAAGAGCTTCGAGCAGCGCTCGAAGTCGATGTTCGACACCCATCCACCGATCGCCGAACGGATTCGCATCTTGGAGCGGATCGCGGGACAGATGGGCGTTTCGTTCCCTCCGGCTCTCGACCAGCCCGGCGCCAGCGGCTAGCAATCGGCTCATGGATGACGCCAGCACACTCCCCGAGTACGTCGCGAAGAACCGCGAATACTGGGATCGGCAGGCGGCCGAATACATGGCCTGCGGCGAGCGCAACTGGGCAGCGGACGAGCCGACCTGGGGGATCTGGGGGATTCCCGAGTCGACGCTGCGGCTGCTGCCGGAGACCCTGGACGGCCGCGACGCCATTGAGCTCGGCTGCGGAACGGCCTACGTATCGGCCTGGCTGGCGCGGCGCGGCGCACGCGTGGTGGGGATCGACAACTCGCCCAAGCAGCTCGAGACCGCTCGCCGGCTCCAGGGTGAGCACGACCTCCACTTCCCGCTGCTGCTCGGCAACGCCGAGGCGGTGCCGTACCGCGACGCCAGCTTCGATTTCGCGATCAGCGAGTATGGCGCGGCCATATGGGCGGACCCGTACAAGTGGATCCCCGAAGCAGCGCGCCTTCTCCGTCCGGACGGCGAGCTGGTCTTCCTCACCAACGGCCTGCTGGCAATCCTGTGCATGCCCGACTACGAGGCGGAGGGTCCGGCCACCGACCGGCTGCGGCGTCCCTACTTCGGCATGCATCGCACCGAATGGCCCGACGAGGACGGCGTCGAGTTTCATATCGGGTACGGCGATTGGATCCGGCTTCTGCGTGAGTCCGGCTTCGAGGTGACCGATATGCTCGAGCTGCGCCCGCCGGATGGCGCCACCACGCGCTATCCGTGGATGTCGGTGGAGTGGGCCCGGCAGTGGCCGTCGGAAGAGGTCTGGAAGGCTCGCCGCCGCTGACATCGGTCTGAGGTCGGCCGCCTTGCCGCTCGCGGAATCGCTGTGCTATCGTCGGACGCCGATAGCGACCATGAGCAGGGCCGCAGATCCTCAGATCGAACGGGCGGGCCGAGGTAGCTCAGTTGGTAGAGCACCGCCCTGAAGAGGCGGGTGTCGTCAGTTCGATTCTGACCCTCGGCACCAGCATCGCGGCGCGCATCGGTACGGGCGGAAGTGGCTCAGTTGGTAGAGCATCACCTTGCCAAGGTGAGGGTCGCGGGTTCGAGTCCCGTCTTCCGCTCCATTTTCTTGCCCCTGACCTGCTAGCCTCGTGCGGCGGATTCGCTGCCCCGTCGTCTAGTGGTAGGACAGCGGACTTTGGATCCGTGAACCGAGGTTCGAATCCTCGCGGGGCAGCCAACGCGAGCTGACGAGGCGACGTGCCCGAGTGGTCCAGGGAGCGGTCTGCAAAACCGCGTACACGGGTTCGATTCCCGTCGTCGCCTCCAACCCCTCAAAGAAGCAGCTATCCCTGAGCCCGGCCGGGGCTCTCTGTACCTTGACAGTTACGTAACCGTCCTGTTACCCTCGCAATCATGGAAGCTGTTCTCCGGGCACTGGCGGACGAGGGCAGGCGAACGCTCCTCAGAACCTTGGTCAAGGGTCCGGCGACCGCGGGTGAGCTGGCGGCGCTGTTGCCGATCGCTCGACCTGGGGTATCGCGACACCTGAGGGTGCTCCGGGAAGCGGGGCTCGTCGACGTTCGCCAGGAGGCGCAGCAGCGGATCTACAGCCTCCGCCCGGAGCCCCTCGCTGACGTCGATGAATGGCTTGGCCCGTATCGGACCTTGTGGGAGCACCGGCTGGATGCCTTGCACACCGAAGTGGCCCGCGGAAAGCGGGAACGAAGGAGCACCAGATGACCAGCAATGCAGATGCAACTACCCGCATCATCGGCAGCCTGCGATCAGCCGACGGCAAGGGCGTCGTTCGCATGGAGGACCGCTTCGAGACCGATATCGGCGACCTGTGGTCGGCGCTCACCGATCCCTTGCGCCTCGCGCGCTGGTATGGCGAGATTGAGGGAGACCTGCGCCTGGGAGGTGAGTTCCGCGAACGCCTCTTCGCCAGCGGATGGGAAGGCACCGGGCGCGTGGAAGCGTGCGACGCTCCATATCGGTTGCTGCTGACGACGAGTCAGGACGACGATGAGAAGCACGTCATCGAGGCCACGCTGACCGCTGACGGCGACCAAACGATCCTGGTCGTAGAGGAACGGGGCATGCCCGTGGAGCAGGTTGCTGCGTACGGGGCGGGCGGGCAAATTCATGTCGAGGACCTGGCGGACCACATCGCCGGGCGAGAGCGCCGCGACGCCAAGGGGCGATGGGAAGAGCTCCTGCCTGCCTATCGG